>CAIVEH010000123.1 GCA_903904855.1 uncultured Bacteroidota bacterium
TAACGCCGGATAAATATTCCAGGCAGTCGTCGTCTGTTTTAAACCGTTGGTGGAACATAATTGAATTCACACCTGCAAAGGTAATTCGCCTCTCCATAAGGCAAAGCTACATTATTGCGATCTAAACGCCTATACCTATAGTTCTATTTGTTTATCGGTTACATTAAGCAAACCTATCTCGGAGCCAGCGATACCAGTAAATATGATTGTATTTTCGTTGTAGTTGGTTTTTGCAACATCCTGATCATCTTTTATATCACTTTTAGTTTTGGCGCCAAGGTGCAGCGATATTGTAGTATCGGAAACATCGTCGCTCATTTTGTGTCGCTCAACACCAACGGTTGAATAGTCAAAATAGTAAACCACATTCTTTTTCGGGTCATAAGCGCCTACACTTTGTGCATCTGGCTTTCCGGGTTCCTTATTCATATTCAAAACCGAAGCTGGAATTCCCTTTCCATTAAGCTTATATTCTACCCAGCCGCCAGTATCATAGCAATTAGCTTGCAGTGCTTTGGTGTTTGGGTTGTACCAAAAACCTCTCACATCAGCCATTGTTTCCAGTTTGTCGTCGCTAAGCATTTTCCCGTTGGCATCAAATACTTCCATAGGGAAAGTTTCATTGCCTGCCTGGGCAGCATAGTATTTCTTTTGTACCGGATGCCATGCAACACTAGCTGCATTTGCGCCTCCTTCCCTGTCGATTCGGAGTGTGAGTACTTGTTTTAATGTAACGGGCTTCTGAGCATTAGCAGTAAACCCAATCATAAGAATTGACGCAACCAATAGTGTAATCTTGTTCATAATTAATTTGTTTTAAAAATAAAAAAAATATTAAATTGTAATTGAAATTAGTTTTAATCCTTCTTATAAATAGTTTCATCATCATTGCTATAAATATCAGTATTATCTTTATTAGCGGACAGGAAGGCTAATATATCCTTTGATGCTGCATCATAATCTATGCTATGCTCTTTAATGCCAACCAATTCAAACTCCTTTTCACTTCTTTTCCTGAACTCAAATAGGTAATATCCTTCATCGTTGTTGCCATCTGCCGGGCTAAAGGCACATAAAAAAATCTTGTTACCCACAGTACTCAATATTATTCGTCTTGCCGACTGGTTGTCTATTCTGCCAGTACTATCAATATCGTAGCATGTAAGATTGCCTGTTTTATCTCCTTTTTTCAATAAATAGCCTTCCTTTTTTTTATGACCGTCTTTTACCTCATGCCATTTGCCGGGCAACCATTTTGGTACTTCATAACTGCCTTCATCAATACTGTTTTGTGTAAGTACCGGGCAACCAGCCAATAAAAACATAGCAACCAATAAGCTATAAACTGCGAGTTTTTTCATGAATTTTGTCCTTAATTGAGGTTGAAAAATTATGGATTTTGAGAATAAAAAGATAATAATTTAATTTATGTTATTGAGAAAGCGATTACGATATACATATAATTGGTGATCCAGGTGTTCTGGATTAATATCAAGGAAGCTGAGTTCAATTTTTTCTGTGCCACCCGGATAATCGAATTGGAGCACATTATAATCCCGCTTGTTTCCGCTGCCAATTCCCATTGCTCCGGTAGCTTTCTGAAAGAATACAGACTCATTTGAGACTTCGTACCATTCTTTATAGCCGGCTATAGGGGTAGTTATTCCCTTATTATTAATTACTATCACTGGCTTTTTATTGCTTTTATTTCTAGCCGAATAGCGGTTCAGGATAATAATTGCAAACCCGGAGAGAATAATAGCTACGGCCCAATAAACATTTACTAGCAGGAACAATATTCCGAACAGTATAAAGCTGATACCTAGATTAGTTAATGAATAAGAAGACTTATAAATTAGTGATTCCCACGGTACGGCATGGTCATCGGTGAAGATATCAGGTTTGCTGAATCGCTTCTGTATTTCGTTAAACTTTTGTTTATCGGAGTCATTCCTGATTTCAAATTTTTCGAGCCAGGAATTGTCGGGATAAATAATCTGGGCTGTTATGGCTGCGCGCTTCAGTTCATGAACATTGGTTACATTGCTAAAGGCCCATATACGCCATTTGGTTGCTGCATACCTGTAAAAAGTCAGGGAAATGGTAGCTGCAACTATGCCTCCTAATATAAAGGCTAAGAAAAAATGGACACCCAATAGCCATGTTGAAATGCCTACAATAACCAAGGGAAGGATACAAAGAATATTGAAAGGAATTTTCACATTTTTCCTTCCCTGTTTTAATGCCTCTTGTACTGAGATTTGTTCCTGCATAAGCCAGATATGAGTTGTTTAATTTATAAATTTCATGATTGTCGTAATCAGCTTTATGTTATAGAAACCTTGGTTTTAGGAGCCTTATCTTCATTACCAGTTACCCAATTAAACATCCTCCGTAAAGGAAAATGCTCAATTCACTTCGGAAAATGCAAGATTACCTTGCCTTGCTTGTTTATATAGAGATACTCATCTGTTTTCTCTATCATCGCAATACCATCTTTAAACCTGCCAAGGCTGCTATATTCAGCCGGTATCACCAGCTTTCCAGTTTTATCAATGAAACCCCATTTATAATCAATACTTACGGCCGCGAGCCCCTCAAAGAAAGGGTCTGCCTCTGTATATTGTGGCTTTATTACCCATTCCCCTTTTGCATTGATAAAGCCATATTTGTCATTTTCATCTCTTGCCGGCGCAAGCCCATCACCGAATTCCATCACATTCCCCCATGTTTTATCCGATAAGCGTTTACCTTTAATATCTATTAACTCCCAAGGTGTTTTCAAATCCTTTTTTCTGGCCAGTACACCATTGCTAACATTGGTAACAGAGTAATTATCTGCGACAATAACCATATTGCCTTTCTTATCTATTATGCCCCATTTACCGCCTTTACTTACCTGTGCATAGCCGTTTTTGAAACCGTAACAAAGCTGGTATTGTGGCTCAATAACCCATTTGCCTTTTTTATCAATAAAACCCCACTTAAAATCCTTAGCAACATTGGCAAGCCCCTCGCTCAAGCTACCATGATTGTTGTATTGCGGCTTTATAATCCAATCCCCTTTTTCATTTATAAATCCATAATTTGCGGTAAACTGGTTTTCCCCGGTTCTAGCGCATGCCAGCCCCTCTGAAAACGGCTCGGCCATAACATACTGAGGTTTTATTTTAGTAACACCTTTTTCATTTTTGAATCCTATCTTGTTGTTCTCAATAAACCAGAACAATTTCTCCTGGCCCCAAGCCTGGATGTTTATAAGCGAAACGATAATCAGGAAACATTTCTTCATAATTATAAAATTTAATTTTAAGTTTAATATACCTTATCTGGTTTGAGTACGGTTTACTTTCCCCTCACCAAGAAGTTTACCAGATGGATTTACGCTTTCATAAATTGTGAAATCACCTTCATAAACCCTTACAGTAAATTTTTGGCCATCCAAATCTCCAAGCGGGAGATATTTCCATATTTTCCTTTGTCTTGGCTCTGCAATCACAGTATAGGTAGCAACTTTTTTTTCATCCTTTGAATCATATTGATCCGCATAAACTACGAAAATATAATGCAGCTTAACGTCATCCCAGTATTTTTCAGGATGCAGGCCCTTAGGCAAATAGATAACTGCTGTGAGGCCGGGCAAAGTCCGATAAAATTCATTGACTGGCTGTTCTGCTTGCTCTTCTACACTTTTTCCATCATCCCAAAAATAAGAACTATTGAAAAAATATACTTTTGGCACGGTTTTTTCAGGTGCCCTACCTGGATCCTTTCCATGAGCGCCATTGGTCCATAATCCGCTATAAAATAATTTCCCATTATTATAATAATCGCCTTGCCCGTTCCTTTTACCTTTTGTCCAATTCCCTTTATAAAGCCAGCCATCAAATTCTGCCATTTCGCCATATCCATCAGGTTCTCCGTTTTTTAAATCCCCTTCATAATTCGCTTTTTCTCTCTCAGATAGGTAGTAACCGTTGCCGGTCATCGGACTGCCTTTTGAAAAAGTTCCGGTAAATTTTTTCCCATTAGCATAATTGCGTACACCTTGTCCGTCCGGTTTATTTTCTTTTACTTCGCCATAATATGATTCGTTGTCGCCCAACTTTAAATATCCCTTTCCGGCCCATAATCTATTGCCTTTCCATGTTCCTATTGATTTTTTTCCGTCCTTGTAAGTATAAGTTCCGGTACCCTCCATATTATCGTTTTTAAATTCGCCAGTACAAACGAATCCACTATCCAGAGAAGTGAAAGTACCCTTGCCATCCATTTTCCCATCCTTAAAACTTCCTGTGTATTTGTATTTATCCTTCACAACAAGGGTTCCCTGTCCATGATAAAATTCGTTCTTAAAACTGCCACTATAGCTACTATGTCCTTCTGAATAATCTATCTCCAATTTCCCTGTTCCATTCTTACAATTTCCGCTGATACATTTTTTTACTTCATTGGTAATTTGGCCTGCAGTTTTCTTTTTCATCAAATTATTATCCTGGCTGCAAAAAACCGGTTTAATTAACTTATATGTTTTAGGGTCAGTAACATACAGATTGACATTTTTACAGGGAATGCAATGAATGTATTTGTCATCGTAGCACAAAGAATTCAATTGATCAGGAAGTTGGGAAATAGAAGTAATTTCTGTTTCATTTATATATAAGTCCCTTAAACTGCCGGGTAAATTGGGTAATATTTTAATTGGTGTATGGCTGCAGTTCAGATATTTTAGTTCAGGTGGAAGATTAGAAGGAAGTTCCCTTATTTGTGTTTCATCAATATATAGTTCCACTAAGCTGCCGGGTAAATCGGGTAATATTTTAAGCGGTATACGGCTGCATCTAAGATATTCGAGTTGGGGCGGTAGGTTGGTTGGCAGTTCACCTACGGCTGTATGTTGTATGTCTAATTTTTTAAGGGAAACGGGTAATTGAGGCAAAGTCGTGAGATATTCATTAAAAGAAACATCTAAATCTATGAGATTTGGTGGTAGATTGGGCAAAGTACTAATCTTGTCCAAATTCAATGCCAGAACCTGTAAACCACTAAATCCTTCAATTCCGGTAACATCTTTGATGTCATCCATACATGCACGAAGTTCAATCAGGCTTTTTGCAGGAGGCAATAGGTTATCATTTGAGTCAATACATTCTGGACAATAATGGCGTATACCTTTAGCAAAATTATTGTCAGGGATATGCTGGGCTTCGGCGGGGCATTCAAAAAATAATACTATAGCTATTATAGTGATTACAGTTATTGATATTTTCATTTTAACCGTGTTTTTTTGATTCAAAAGATTCAAAATATACATCATTAGGCCACCGAAAGGATGATTAAAAAGCTCTTACCGTACGTACAGAGTATATCCCGTTCTTGTCGCCCTTGCCCTGAACGCCATTACCAAAATTCTGGGGTGAAGGGAAGGTTACTCCGTAGTAATCAGCCGAACCCCAATAATTGCCGCTGGCAAAACCACCCACATTTTGTTTATTCTTGTACAATCTATCCAGTTCATCCTTATCAGGCAAGTGCCAGCCTGCACCTTTCTTTTTGCAAGCCGAAACTGCTGCGTCCCAATCAAATTTACCCAGGTCTTTTGTAGCTGCAATCAGGCCATGCACGCCAGTGCTATCCAGCCAATACACTATGCCACCATCTTTTTTGTCGCCAACTTTTATTTGCGCCAGGGCATTGCTTGTTATAGCTATTCCTATAACCATTGCTATCAGTAATTTACCAATTGTCCTGTTCATTTTTTTAGTCTTAGTTTACTTTAGTTATTCAGAAAACACTCATACCTAGAGAATAATTTTGAGGCATAGTTTTAAAGTAAGTAGAATGAAACCAACATTCATCCTACTTTAAAACCATATCGGGCAATTAATCAGTTAAAACCTGAATAAAATATTAAGCAGGTAAGCCAATTGCATTGGCAGTATTAACCTCATAATAGGTCTCAGTACTTGTATCTCCTACTTTGCTGCGTAGGTAAGCATTGAGCGAATCAATATTCTCTGCTTCCCACAGGCATGTTGCGGTTGTCATATCAGCATTAGGCAGCGACTGCATAACACGTTTAACGCCGGCTTCAGGCAGATTTGGCAAATTTTCCTTGGCCGATTGCCAGAAGCTTGCTGGATTGTTGATCGTGTGGTTGACTAAAATAATCATAACTTGTCTTTTTGGGGTGAAATTATACTTCTGAAATAGTTGAGTTAATATTTAAACCTGTAAATGTTAGCAACGGATTACTTTTATAGTAGCTGTTGGTTACCACATACGTTAATACATCGGCAATAACTTTTAGTACAAGAAAAACAGTAAGATTGCTGATATTAAAGAATCCGGGAATTAATATGCATAAATGCATAGGGACTATCCGGAGGAATGGTACAATCGTCATCTGCGTAATTTTTGGCGGATTTTTTTTATACCAGATTTTATGTTGTATGAAATTGAGTATTTGAAACATTAAAAATACCAGCAGAAAGTTCTTATAAAAAAGCCAATCGAAAGGCCCGGATCTTTTCATAGTAATGAGAAAAATAAAATAAACAAAGTGAAAAAATCCGAACATCAACAAGAAACTCCATGCCGATGATAATGCCGGAAACTTACCCTGTTTTTTATTGCCTATTCCGGGATCAATGTCCGGTACTGCAACTTTCCTTACTGTAGCCATGTCGAGGAAGTTGAAAAAACCTAATAACAAATTTTGAGAATAATAGAGCCAGATGAGGGTAGTGAAAATTTGTGGTGAATGTTCGTATTTGTAAATCAGATAGAGATTTACAAGGAATAATATCCAAAAAGCGGGGTCAGTGAATATTTTTTTCCAAACAAGTTTCATTGTAACTATGTAATAGACAAATAAAATAATATTTTTACGAAGGTAATTTTGTTTCAAATCAATTATATACCCTCTTAAGGGTATTTTTATTCCACCGGAAGCCTTTAACTTTACCCTAAATTATAAATTAACCTGAGATTATAGATTAATTTAGCAGGTTAATTTATGTAAATTATCACAATATTGTATTGCTAATTTATAAACACTTAATTTTTATGAGATATTTATTGGTTTTGTTTGGCTTTTTGCTGATTGTAAATTGCGTTTTTGGGCAATCATTTAAAAAATATCCGATTGGGACAAGTGGATGTTCTGCCTATTTTTTTTGCAATCCGGATAAATTTGATCTGAGCAAAAGCCCCGATTCTTCTTATGTTTATACAGGCGAATGTTCGGCTGAGGATGTGACATATGGGGTTATCTGTGTTAAATTGAAAGATAAGATAGATGATCTTGAAGCATGTGAGAAAATGCTGATTTCTTACCTCGATTACCTTAAGGGTAGCTTAAATATCATTAGCGCTGCAGGTTATGGTAAAGGCCATAAATTGAAAGACAGGCAAGATACACGTGGAGTAATAGATTACTGGCAGGATAAAGATAAAGCCAACTGGAAAGTAAAGGGCTGGACAGACAGTAAATACATAGTGGTTATGTATGCTTTTACAACAAAGGAATTGCCAGAAACTAAAGTGAATTTATTTCTTGATGGACTGGTATTGCCCTGATATTTCCAGAAAGGATTCAAAAGGAAACACCAAATATTTATTTAGCAAACCAGGAATGAATAAATCTATACATGGATTTTTCAAGGGGCAGGCCTTACCATTTCCCACAATACAACTCCTAAAGCCACAGAGATATTCAGTGAGTGTTTGGAGCCCCATTGGGGAATTTCAATACAACCATCTACAGCATTCAATACTTCATCGTTTACGCCTTCCACTTCATTACCAAAGACGAGAGCTATTTTTTCATTGTTCCAGTTGAAATCCTGGAGTGGTATGCTGTTGTGGGCCTGTTCGGCGGCATATACTTTATAGCCATTGGCCCTGGCATCCAGCACTGCATCGTGTGTTGTAGTGAAATTTTTCCAGGCTACTGTTTCGGTTGCACCGAGTGCCGTTTTATGAATATCGCGGTGGGGAGGGGCAGGGGTGTAACCACATAGCCAGAGGGCCTCAACAGCAAAAGCATCGCAGGTGCGAAAGGCTGAGCCTACATTGTGCATACTGCGCACATCGTCGAGAATGACGATAACAGGGTGTTTTACAGCTACTTTTAATTCTTCAGGGCTTTTACGGCCCAGTTCGTCCATTGTTTTTTTTTGGTGTTCCATGATTTATCAGGGGCTAAAAGTAGGAAGTATAGAAGGATAATCGGCAGAATAATTTGGAAGAGGTAAATAAAGCTTCGCACAGAGGATCTAAGATGCAGTATACAAATGTCTGATTTAAGATCGCAAATACATTCAGGAAAAATTATTGCCGGCTTATAGTTTATTTGTTCTTAGTAAAGTCGATTAAATAAAGTACACCAAAATATTTTGTAATATTGTAAAACTAAAGGGTTTTACAATGAGAGATTTCTACTCAAATGAAGTGGAAGAGCTGATGATTACCTACTA
>CAIVEH010000124.1 GCA_903904855.1 uncultured Bacteroidota bacterium
AAACAACTGAGCACTCAACTATTTTAGAGGGGTCACTTTACCGTGGAAAAGGAGGGTCACTTTGCCGCGGAATGGTGGGGTCACCTTCGCGCGGAATTAGGGGGTCACTATCCGCGTATTATCCACTCAGTTTCAATTATTTCTTTTATGTATGTAGAGGCGTACCCTTTCATTTCATTGTCGATTGTGTCAATCGCTTTATCTTGCTACAAAACATTTTCGTCTTTGCTGTGTCGTGACTTTTAGAAAATTAATATTTTAGTGTTCCCGGCTTTAACCCGAAAATTTTTGTTTCTATATATGCTCCCGCCGATATAAACTGCGCAACGGTAAAATCGTCTTTCTTATAGTCCTTCAAAAGGCTGCAAATAATAAAATCAAATAGAATCATCTGTTTTACAGCGTTCCGCAACCTCTCCAACTGCTTTACAACGTCTTGTCTAATAACATCGTAGGACATTATACTAAAATGGTCATACTTAGAGAAGAAAAGATAGGTATCGTATAACTTAGCAAGCTCTTTCATTACAGGACGTTGCGACAGAGCCTTAAACAGTTTTTTACCAGAGTGGTCACCTTTGAACTTCATTGCAGGGCGTTGTTCACCGCCGGTATAAGCCTCAATAAATCGGGGATAGTTTTTAGAGAGATTTCCAAATGTCCTACGCATATCATCGTCCGTGATAGAGCCAACGGAACGTAGGTCCTTGATATAGGTCAAAGTGTTGTCAAGGCCATCTGCGAAGACCTCATTACAATAGAGTTTTAATGCAGTCTCAACTTCTTCGGATGTCTTACCGGATTCAATACCTTGGCCTTGCATATCGTAAGCCTTTAACAGCGTTAAGAAATCGAGCAACGAAGTTCGAATTATTAAACCAGCTGAGTATTCAAGATATGGGTCTCCTTCGACATTCTCTATTAGTAGTTTTAAACCCTTTGCCGACGCGTGGAGCCTTTCTAATAGGCCTAAACAAAAGAATGGAATCCCATCAACATCTTTTCCGTTATAATGTCTAATCGATGTTTCGGTATGGGAAATAATATAATCAAGATGGACTACTGTGTCTTGCATTGTGTATGCTTTACAATATGCAATCTACGATATATTTCACTTCGCAAAACTGCCCTCAATGCTCAGTCGGGCTGCTGCACGACGTCTACCACCTGCAAAGACTATATGATTACAAAAAAACCGTAGAATATCGATTTCACGGCATCTCCAATCATATAAGACAATACGGCAAGCAAAACGTAGATGATTAGATTTCTGAAAGGTCATTTGACCTATTTAAAATTCACTTGTTAAGCACTGCTTCAATTGTTTTCTGACATTGCTGTTTCAAAAAGAATAGAGAAAGGTCAACGGTACCTCATAGAATTCAAGGTCTTTAAAGCTCAGTTGGATTGAGCAGCATGCAAAACAACCAAACAGACACTTTCATAAGAAAACTTGCCTTTTTGATATCAGAAAGCAAGACTGAATAAATACTGCAAGTTGCACTGCGGCAAAAAAATAAAATCAATAAAAAAAGGAGTCGCAACTGATGCAACTCCTTTATTTCCAATTACTTACGAGGTGGTCCCTCAGGGACTCGAACCCTGGACCCGCTGATTAAGAGTCAGCTGCTCTAACCAACTGAGCTAAAAGACCCTTTTAAGAGGTGCAAAGGTAAGCAATTTGTTTAAAAAAATAACACTGTTTACTTCCTTCCTGAAAACTTCCTGAAATTGTTATTCAGCTCTAAAATAAAGCAGCCCCGGTAATGCCGGGGCTGCTTTATTATTTAAATGATCTGAACTGATTATTGCTCTATCACAAAATGGAATACAACGCTTTCATCGCCTGTGCGCATATTAAGCAGATACATACCATTTGCAAGGTTATTCAGTTTCACATGCTCATTGATATTGCCACCCTGAGCCATTACCTTATTGGTATAGATCACCTGGCCAATCATATCCACAACTTCCAGAGTTGCTTCCTGGTCAAGATTAGATGCCAATGTACCCTTAACAGTGAAATCACCTTTATTGGGGTTAGGAACCAGCGTTACATTGCTTCCTTTGCCTGTTACATTGGTAAAACCAACACCTGCGCCATGAACAGTAATACCTACAGAATTAAATCCAACCAGACCACAAGTACCATTAACCATACATGATACTGAATCTTTGTTATTCAGGTTAGATGTAGTCCAGGTACTGTTGGTAGCTCCCGGCACTTCTGTGCTGTTAACAACCCACTGGTAAGCTGGTGATGATCCGCCATGAACAACATTTGCAGTAAAGGTAACGGTCTGGCCTGTTGTAATGTTGGTACCTGGATTAGTTGAGATAGTAACTACAGGCAATACAGGATTAGAAACCACCAAAGTAGTGTTTGCACTGAAAACTGTATCGGCAAGGCGGCAAGGGAAATCACTGCCCAGCATAAAGGTTACTATATCACCGTTGTTAGGTACATAGCTGTAAGTAGAGCCTGTGCCAACAAATGTGCTGTTTTTGATCCAGCGCAGATTTGGTGTAGGACCACCATAAGATGTAGTAGCTGTAAAGCTTGCAGTACCACCGGTACAGATCTCAGTACCCGGATTTACAGATACGCTTACTGATGGCATTTCCGGAGGACTAACATTCATTGTCATTGATCCGCTGCCGGTATCAGGTATTGCACACTGGTAGTTACTGGTTATCTGTGCAGTAACAATATCTCCGTTAACAGGTATGTAGCTGAAAGTTGTTCCAGATACACCAACAGATGTACCATTAACCATCCAGCGGAAGGTAGGTGCACTGCCACCATTTACAGGCGCTGCAGAGAAATTAACTGTCTGACCTACGCAAACCAGGCCTGTAGTAATGCTTGAAGTAAGCGTAGCTGAAGGCAGCAATACAGGAAGAATACTAACCGATACTGAACCAACCATGTTGTTGGTACAAGTAGTAGTTGGATTCAATGCTGTTACTGAATAAGCCCCACCTGCTGTGAGCAAACCGAAATCCAGAGTACTACCGGTTCCTGCGGTTGCAGTACCAATCATTGTGGTACCATTCCATAACTGGTAGTTTACACCTGAATTTGAACCACTCAGGTAAACGTGAACTCCTAAACCTGTAGCGCAATAGCTGCCACCACCTGTTACATTATAGGTAGCAGGCAAAGGATTAACAGCGACAGTTGCTGATCCTGTCATATTAGATGCACACAAGGTAGAATTATTAACTGCTACTACTGTATATGATGCAGGGGCTGTATGTAAACCGAAATTCAGATTGCTGCCTGTACCTGGTATAGCTACACCTGTAGAAACACCACCCTGATACAACTGATAAAGCATACCCGGATTAGAACCATCAAGACCTATATTAACACCTGAACCGCCGATACAATAGCTACCACCACCTGTTACTGCATGTACTGCAGGTAAAGGAAGGATACTGATAGCCGCGCTGCCTGACATATTATTCATACAGGTTGTACTAGTATTGGTAGCTATTACTTTATAAGTACCAGCCGCTGTCAGCGCACCGAAATCAATACCACCACCTGTGCCGGCCATTGCAGTACCAACCATTACTGTATCGTTATACAACTGGTATGATACGCCGGTAACAGAACCTGCAAGGAATATATGTTCGCCAGCACCACCTGCGCAATAATTACCACCACCTGAAACAGTGTAAGCTGTTGGCAAGGAATTGATACCTATTGATGCGCTGCCAGCCATTGTATTACTACATCCGGTAGCTGAATTGACAGCCCTGATTGTATAAGAACCAGTACCTGTCAAAGGACCATAACTGAGCAATGTACCAGTACCTGCAACCGGAGCACCAACCGCAGTTGTGCCATGATAAAGCTGGTAATCAACAGAAACATCAGATCCGCTGAGGCTTATGCTGCTTCCTGTACCGCCGGTGCAATAGTTACCGCCGCCTGATACAGTATAAACAGAAGGCAATGGATTAATACCCACATTAACACTGCTGATCATATTGCTCATACAACCTGTTCCACTGTTAACGCCTACTACAGAATAAGTACCTGGAGCTATCTGGATACCGAAATCGACTGAAGTACCTGTACCTGAAACCGGAAGACCGGTAGGACTGCTGCCCAGATACAACTGATAACGGATTCCTGAAGCTGAACCACTGAGGCCAATATGTACTCCTGTGCTGCCGGCGCAATATAAACCACCACCGGTAACAGTATAAGAAGCTGGCAGAGCATATACATTGATCGGAACACCGCCGCTCATATACCTTGAGCATCCGGTAGCAGAATTAATAGCAACTACTGTATAAGTTCCACCTGTTGTCTGTAATCCGAAGTCAATCAATGAACCAGTTCCGGCCAATGGACTACCAACCGGTGTTGTTCCTAATAATAACTGGTAATTGATACCTGTTTCAGTAGTGTTAACACCTACATGAGCACCGGTATCTCCTGCGCAGAAATTACCACCACCGATTACCAGATGAAGATTAGGTGAAGAATTGATGGAAACAATTGCGCTGCCACTCATATTTCCTGTACATGAGGTCGAAACATTTGTTCCTACTACTGTATAGGTACCTGCTAATGTTTCGATACCAAAAGTTATTGCCCCCCCTGTACCTGATACCGGAGTACCAACAGCAACACCGGTTCTGTATAACTGATAAGTAATGCCTGTAGCCGAGAAATCAAGGCCAACCGCTGTGCCGGTACTGCCTGAGCAGTAGCTGCCACCGCCCGTTACGTTAAACGAAGTTGGAAGCGGATTTGTGGATATTGTAGCAACTCCTGACATAGTAACAGTACAACCTGTTACCGTATTGGTAGCAACTACACTATAAATACCAACTGTATTGAAAATGCCAAAATTAATAGCGCTGCCGGTTCCGATGATCGGTGAACCAACTGTAGCACCGCCCATCATGAGCTGGTAACTGATACCAAGAGTAGAAGGGTTGAGCCCGATAGGAACGCCTGTACCGCCTACGCAGAAATTACCACCACCGGTTACTATACATAATGGTGGAAGCGGATTAATAGTTATTGTTACTGATCCAAGCATAGTGCTTGAACAAAGAGTAGAAGAGTTTGTTGCAACTACTGTATAAACACCTGGCAAAATCTGGTTACCAAATTCAAGTGGTAAACCTGTTCCTCCCTGAGGAGTACCTATTGGTGTAGTACCGAGATACAACTGGTAATTAACGCCACCATCTGAAGCAGCAAGCCAGATATCAACGCCTGCACCACCAGCACAGAAACTACCAGAGTTGCCACCTGTGGTAGTCTGAACATTATACTGGGTTGGAGGGGTATTAACAGTAATTGTTGCTGCGCCAGCCATTGATGCTGTACATGTAGTAGTTACGTTACGACCAGTAACAGTATAAGTACCTGGTGTAGATATCATACCGAAATCAAGCAAACCACCGGTACCAGAAAGAGTACTAACTGTTGTACCGCCGTTAAACAAGGTATAAGTGATACCCGTATTAGAGAAATCCAGTTGAATATCAATACCAGAACCGCCGGTACAGAAACTACCACCACCCGGAGGCAAAACGTGGAATGCTGTAGGCAGTGAATTAATAGTAACACAAGCACTACCTGACATTGGATTCTGACAACCTGATCCGCCATTCTGACCAAGTACTGTATAGCAACCTGCAAGTGTCTGAGGACCGAAATCAAGTGTTCCGCCTGTGCCTGCAACGGTAACTACTGTAGTGCCGCTAAGCTGAAGCTTGTAGTTAACGCCTACCTGCGAGCCGCTGAGGAAAATATGTGGAGCCGAACCAGTGCTGCCTGAGCAGTAGCTGCCACCACCATATACATTATATACTATAGGTAAAGGGAAGATAGTGAAAGTACTACTACCTACCATTTGCCTGGAGCAACCGGTAGTATTGTTGGTAGCCAGTACAGTATAAACACCCGGTGCAGATTGTATTCCGAAATCCAGCGGAGACCCTGTTCCGGCCATTGAAGGTAATCCCGTTGGTGAACCACCCAATAATAACTGGTAGGTAACACCTACAGTAGAACCAGATAGTGTAACATGCCCAGTAGAAGCTGATCCTGTGCAATATGAATAACCGGTACCCGGAGATACAATAAATAAGGTTGGTAAAGCATTAACCGTCAGCACTGAGCTTACAGTACAACCAAAAGTTGATGCATAAGTAATAAGGGTAGTTCCCGGCGCAACTGCAGTCAGTGTTCCTGAAAATGCTCCGATTGTAGCAACAGTTATTGTGCTGCTGGTCCATGTACCACCGGTAAATGCATCAGTCAGAGTCATTGTCTGTCCTACGCACATAGGAGGCATAGCAGTAAATGCCGGTGGCTGTGAATTTACAGTAACTGTAGTAGAAGCAAAGCAACCTGTAGGTAATGTATAAGTAATATTGGTAACACCAACTGCAACACCAGTTATTGCACCCGATAAGCTGCCTGCAGTGGTAGCCACTGCCGTATTTGCGCTTGTCCATGTACCACCTGATGGTGTAGAAACAAGCGTACTAGGTACACCGGTACACAAATTGGCTGGTGTAGGTGTTATTGGCGTTGGAGCAGGATTGAGCGATACGCAGGTTGGAGCCGAATAGGTATAAGTACCACCACATCCAACTGAGTTACGGTAACAAACAACACCAGCTGTAGTAATAGTAGGTGTATATACTGCATTAACGGCACCACCTATATTGGTATAAGCGCCACCAATTGTCGGGCTTGACTGCCAGTTATAAGTAACACCTGTCTGGTTCGATTGACCGATATTTACAATTGTAGGAGTAAATGTCAGTGGCTGGCAGGCACTATTTGCTGTAGATGCTGTAATACCTGGCTCCTGTGCACCGGCACATGCCGGCGGACCGATAATCATGGTATAATCACGGATATCGCCATAAGTTAATGCTGAACCCGCCGGAGGGCAAGGAGGTATGGATGGATATGCCGGATTGCCTGTAGCATAATCAAGTACTACCCTCATACGGTAAACACCTGGCAGAGCATTTGCTGGAATAGTATATGGAACAGTAGTTCTTGCACCACCAACACTGGTTCCGCCACCTATGGCTTCAGTAGTCTGGAATGTACCATCGTTGTTAAAATCCACCCAGAATTGAATATTCATGGATGAAGCCTGAAGCGCTGTATTACCAGCGAAAGCAGCAGTATATGCTCCACCCGGTGCACAAGTCACATTAAGTGAGGGACTGAAATCGTGATAAACTGCAGTGCCGGAAATAACAAATCCGTCGGTAATTGATGATGTC
Source organism: uncultured Bacteroidota bacterium (assembly GCA_903904855.1). Classification (GTDB taxonomy): domain Bacteria; phylum Bacteroidota; class Bacteroidia; order Chitinophagales; family Chitinophagaceae; genus Nemorincola. The sequence continues at coordinate 7,285 of CAIVEH010000124.1, forward strand.
CCTGCACCATTTACAATAAATTGATAAGGACTAGGCATCCCTATAGAGAAACCGCTGGAATAAGGATTAGTGGTAGTAGGCGATGAGCAACCGTTTGTTGCCATACCGGCAAAGGTTACAACTGCAGGTGTTGCCGTGGTGCTTAAGCCGCTGGCATTACATGTAATGATACACTGGTAGTAAGTGGTAGCGCTGAGACCTGTGAAACTATAGGTTGAAAGCACTGCACCGCTGATATTGGTCCATGGCGCGCTGCCGGTAGGCGATGACTGCCACTGATAACTATATCCCCCGTCTGTAAAGGCCGGGGTCATACTGAGTGTAAATGAAGAATAAAGTCCGCCTGAAGATGGAGATGCAACACATAAAGGAGTACTTGGTGTACCTGCGCAAGAATTAACACCTGTTCCTGTAAGTGGAACCAGTATTGCCGCTGCAAGTCCGCCACCTGTAATAGAAAGATTGGCAGTATAAGAGCCTAAACCCGGAGGAGTAAAATTAACATACACATTTGCGCCACTGAAAGTAGGAGTAGTAATAGTCATTGTCTGAGAACCTGATCCACCTACTGTCCAACCTGAACCTACCGGAGCAGCTGTAGCATCTGTTTCAAATGAGAATGCTGAAGGGTTAGCGCCGGTAATGTTTAAAGTAAGTGTAGTTGTAGCCATATACAGGCCACTGAGAACTGTGTATTTTGGAATAGAAGTAGTACCCACCATAACCGGGCCAAAAGCCAAAGGAGAAGGTGTAGCGGTAACTGTAGGTACCAGTGGGGTAATAAGCGCATAACCGTTTCCTGACTGGTAACCACCTGTGTTGGTAATATTGGTAACAATACCTGTGCCAGGACCTGCAGTGCAGGTAGGGCCAGATACCGGATAAGATGAACCGCCACAAGCGCTGCCATATATTGCACCGGCTGAGCCATAATAACCGCCGCCGCCGCCTGCGCACCATGTGGTGGAGTTACAGTTGCCTCCGAAACCAAGGCCACCTGGATTTGCCCCACCGGTACCGCCACCTGTCTGAGTGCCCGGAGTTCCGTTGTTGCCTGATGAATAACTGCCACACGAGTTTCCGTTAGCGCCGGTAGCACCGCCTGCGTCGCCGCCTGCCTCACCGCAGTTATAACCGCTGCCACCGCCGGCTCCGCCTACTACAAGGCGCGTATTGAGCGCAGCTGCACCGCCGGTACGTATATCGGTTGCACCACCACCACCAGCACCACCGCACTGGCCATAATAACTTGAGCCTACACCGCCCTGGCCACCGCCACCGCTGTTGCCACCGGCTGCTCCACCAGATCCGCAACCACTTGAGGGGGGCTGCTGACCTACAAAAATGTTAAGTACCTGGCCGCCGGTAACAGCGATTACAGCCTGAACACGGCCACCTTTACCTCCGGTACCATTACTCCAGCTACCACTGCCGCCCTGTGCGCCTGCCACATCCACCTGGATAGCCAGGCAACCTGCAGGCACCGTATAGGTCTGCATAGCGCCGGTATAACTGAAAGTTGTAGTTGTCTGGGCAAATGATACCCCGCCAAAGCCTGATAATAGAGCGATCAGGAGAACAATACTCGATAAGTAGAATCGTTTCATTGCTGAAATGTTTAAAAAGATAGATTAATTTATTGACTGCTTTTCAATGTGTATTTAAACCCTTAAAATCTTAACTTATAATTTTGTTATGCAAAATAGTTTCTTTTTCCGTAAAAAAAAAATTCCTCAATAATTTTATTCACATTTAAGGAAACAAAATGAGTAAAACACGTTGCGCCTGATAATATTTATCAGGAGAATTTCCTCTTCTTTATGAGGGGAAATGTATTTTTATCACTTTCGGTTACAATTATACAATGTAAGGCGTAAGAAAAGAAAAGAATGTTAGTACCAAAATGAAATATTTTTTATCAGCATTCATTTTCAATTAGAGTTAAAATGCAATAAGTCGCATAAAAACTAAAGAGAAAACCTGAACTTCTCCTTTGTTATTAAATTCAAATAAATACAATTTAAGTATGTATATTTTTTCGCCTATCTAAAAATTATACTTCTCGCTGTGTAAAATTGTGCAAAGATAGTTTCACGCAAAGCCGCAAACCAATCAATTGATAATAGGTATTATATAAAAGCGAGACCGCAAAGCCATCAAAGATTGCAATGCATAATTTTAGGCGGCTTAAAGTATAATTGCTCTGGTCTGAAACAATAAATGGCCGGATAACCTGAATAAAATGGAAGCAATCCTCAACAAATTATACAGTAATTTTAAATTATATTAATTATTTATAATTTCATTGAAAGGGTTTCAGCCTTTATATTGCAGTTACTTGCATGGCCCAATCAGTGTATAAGCCCCTATTAGCAAACATAACCCGACAAACAATATTTCAGGTATGGATATAATCCGGCACACAACTGTGCTTATCTTTGGTTAAAATAATATCCTCATCCCTGATTATTCTTAAAGCACAGACATCATATTTAATTATATTTATTAAAATCAATCAAAAAAATAAGCAACAGTGCTCTTTAATTCATTCGAATATTTACTGTTTCTGCCCATAGTGTTCCTGCTCTATTGGTTTGTATTCCATAAAAAGCTGGCCATACAGAATCTGCTTATTCTGTGCGCCAGTTATCTATTTTATGGCTGGTGGAGCTGGAAATTTCTGGGGCTGCTGCTGCTCGGCACCGTACTCGACTACACTTTTGGATTCGGGGTAGCTTCATCCAATCCAAAAAAAGCGAAATTCTATTTATGGTTCAGCATTATCAATAATCTGGGAATTCTTGGCTTCTTTAAATATTACAATTTTTTCGCCACACAGGTGCGTGATGGCTTAGAGCTGCTCGGACTGCACACCAACCCTTTTTTACTGAATATTGCACTACCCTTAGGCATTTCATTTTATACTTTTCATGGTCTGTCCTATATTTTCGATATCTACCGTGGCAAGCAAAAACCGGTTCATAATTTCATCGATTATGCTGTATTTATAAGTTTCTTCCCCCTGCTGGTTGCCGGCCCCATTGAGCGGGCCGGGCATCTGTTGCCTCAGGTTCAGACGGTAAGGCGCTTCAGCTATACGCAGGCTGTTGAGGGGAGCCGTCTCCTGCTTTGGGGGCTTTTCAAGAAAATAGTCATTGCCGATAGCCTCGCCCGCTCGGTCGATCTAATTTTTGGTAATTATCACAATTGCAACGCCATTACGCTTATCCTTGGTTCAGTAGCTTTCAGTTTCCAGATCTATGCCGACTTCAGTGGTTATTCCGATATAGCCATCGGTACTGCAAAAATGCTCGGGTTCGAATTATTCAGCAACTTCAGGTTCCCCTATTTTTCCCGCGATATTGCAGAATTCTGGAGGCGATGGCATATTTCGCTCTCATCCTGGTTCCGAGATTACCTGTATATTCCGCTTGGAGGTTCACGCGAAGGCCGGCTGAAGGCAGTCCGCAATGTCATGATAGTATTTCTTGTATGCGGGTTCTGGCATGGCGCCAGTTGGAATTACATTGCCTGGGGCTTCCTGCATACTTTAGCATTTGTCCCCCTGCTACTGCTTAATCGCAATCGTTTAAACCTGTCCGAAATTGTAGCTCATAACCGCAAACTTCCTAACCTAAAGGAAGTCTGGCAGATGTGCGCTACATTTACTTTCATAACTTTTGCCCTGGTTTTTGTCCGTGCCAATGGAATACTGCCAGCGCTCGGCTTCCTCAGGCAGATTGCAGTAAGTGCAATGCACCAACCGGCCCAGCTATTAACACTACCCGACCAGATTATCACCCTCGCCTATATTTGCCCGCTGGTAGTTGCCGACTGGTGGTTAAGGCATGAAGAGCGCAAACTGAATGTACCAAAAAGCCGAGTCTGGAGATACGCACTTTATTTTTTCATGACTGTAGCAATATTTTATTCATTTACTTACAATACCAATGAACAGTTCATCTACTTCCAGTTCTAAAAAGAAGTTTACCTTCAGATTCCTGGTCTTTGGACTTATCGGGTTCCTGCTCATAGCGCTCTCTTTTCATGTATATAACCCGGTAAAAACAAGGGCTGGCGATGGGTATAATAATCTTACCCGCATTTATCACAACAATTTCATACCGGAATTACCCAAAACCCTTTCTGTTCATTACAACAACATAGGCTTTCTAGGTGAAAACTGGTCTGACAGTATAAAACGGGATAAAATACTCTTCATAGGTTCCAGTACCACCCAATCCCTGTATATTCCCCAGGATAGTACCTGGATCTCTGCAGCCTTTGCCGGCAGCCCATTCTGGTACAACAATTGTGGTATTGATGGCAGCGGAAGCTACGAATGGATAGACTGTATTAATAAGCTATCCTACATCAGACCAAAGTACATTGTAGTATTAATCAACCCGTTCAACGATAAAACCCTTGCTCCGAAAACGGGCAGATCAAACCGATTAATAACCAAACTGAAAAAACTGGCAATATTCAGATCCGTTATACTACCCTTCTATTTATCAAAAATAAACAACAGCATGGAGATCGGGCACAGAAAAATTGACTGGAGTCGCATGCCTTTGTCAACAACCGGCAAGCAGACTGAAACTACTACAAATGTTTTCAACAATTCGCGCAGGCAGCTAATGACGCTGAAAAATGCCATAGTCAAGGCCGGCGCAATTCCGGTTTTCATTTCTCAACCTACTCCTTTTGGCAATTATACAAATAAGGATGGCATTGATATCTCGAAAATAAAGACCAGCCTCACGACCGATACCTTCTTTAAAGAATTCAGGGATGAACTTGCTGATTTTTGTTCGAAAAATAATATTGCTTTCATAGATGGTTACCCGCTGAAGGGTACTGAAAATTTTTACGACATTACCCATTTCAATATCCGTGGCTCCGCGATATTCGGGCAATTGATAAAGAAGGAATTTAATACTATCAATGAAAATTCTGGAAACAAACTGAATAACTAGCAACAGAATTAATAAAGGATATTTCTCAATCAGGAATCCACTTTTTTAGTTTTACTTAATAACATAACGTCAGTTCGATGACTTTAGGTTCATTTCCAGTTATTTGCATAGGCTATTATAGTTAGATTAGAACTTTTAAAAAGTTCTAATCTTGTTATGCACAATTCATTGTAAACAAGATAATTTTTATGATTTTTATAAAAACAATACGTCGAACTCACGTTAATATAAAAGAGTGTTTCATCCTCCAAATGAAACACTAATGCCTATACTTTTAACAAAACAATTTTCCTGAGTGGCATAATATTTTATAAAGGGAAGAGTTATATTTACATTGATTATCACATAATTTCAAAACACACCAATTATGAGATCTTTTCTATTTGCATTATCACTTATGTGCGGCACTACCTGCGCCAATGCACAAACCGGGACCTCCACATCAGAGGCAAAGCCCCGGTACCCTTATGTTTATCTGGAAACAGCGTTAAGTTTAGGAACGCATCAGTCTGCTTATTCAGATCTGAATATGATATTTCATAATAACTATATCCTTTCACTATATTATCTCAATTGTGGCCGCAATTCACCCACTGTCCCAAAAGATTATGGCAGTGATTTATTGGGCTTCAAACCATTACAGATTGTATCTATGTCCGGACTTACTTTTGGTAAATTATTTTATTCTAAATCACCGCTGATAAGATATGTACTTAAAGGAGGTATTTCGCTTGGTACGGTATCCACACCCGAGAACTTTGTAAAGGTGTACCATACAGGAGGTTGGTTTTGGTCAGGACCTAATTATGAATTTACAAATCATAAAGAATTTACTCCAGGGATATTACTGAACCCTGAAATAGAATTTACTCTGGGCCGCTACTTCGGTTTTACTTTTGGCGGCTTCGCTGATTTAAATCCAATAAGCACAGTTGCAGGCTTTGACCTCGGCCTTATTTTTGGTAAGGTAAGGAATCACAGAACGGATTACAGGCAATAATACTGATAAGACAAAATAAAACGTCATAAAAATCTCACGCAATGGCAGAAAGGCGGAATTTGCAAAATTCCTTTTTAAGGCCGCAATTCCCAATAATGCCAATTTCTAAAGACTATATAGGAATAATTTAGATTATTTTAAAAGCCGCATCACTGCGGCTTTTAAATTATTAGCTATAAAGGGTATAATTTTCAAATGTTATTATAACGCCTTCAGCGCCTGCAACCGCTCCCAATGCTCATGCACACCATCTTCGGCGCCATGCAGCAGTGCTGCAGCAGTATCGGGATGCTGGCGTTCCAGTATACTGAACCTTGTTTCATCGTACATGAAATCCTTTACCGACATTACTGCATCCTTGCTGTCGAGCGATAAACGCTCGCCTCTTGGCTTCAGCGGGTTGAACCTGAACAATGGCCAGTAGCCTGATTTCACGGCATTCTGCTGGTGCTGTGCGCCATACATCATGTCGTATCCATGTGCAATACAATGGCTGTATGCAATTACAATAGAGGTGCCTGGATATGCCTCAGCTTCCTGCAAAGTTTTCAACGCATGGGCATCATTGGCACCCAATGCAATTTGTGCCACATATGCCGAACCATGAGCTATGGCCTGCAATGCCAGGTCTTTCTTGCCCGAGGTTTTGCCATTCACAGAGAACTTGGCGCTCGCCCCTATTGGCGTAGATTTCGATTTCTGTCCTCCGGTATTGCTGTATACTTCGGTATCCAGTATCAGTATGTTCACCTTTTCACCAGTACTCAGCACATGATCCAGACCGCCAAAACCAATATCATATGCCCATCCGTCGCCGCCTATTATCCAGTGCGATTTCTTAACCAGGTACTCGGCAATTACGGTCAGCTGCCTGGCCTCAAAGCTGTTCAGTTTACCAATAAGGTTGCGCAGCTCTTTCACATGCTCCCGCTGCAGCATTATACCGGCTTCATTGCTCTGATCGGTATGCAATAGTTTATCGGTAAGTTCATCACCTACCACATCCCGCAAACTGCTGAGCATCAGACGTGCAATATCAGACTTCTTATCGTAAGCAAGTTTTATACCCAACCCGAACTCGGCATTGTCTTCGAAGAGCGAGTTGGCCCATGCAGGACCGCAGCCCTCGTTATTGGTGCTCCATGGTGTGCTTGGCAGGTTGCCCCCGAAAATGGATGAGCACCCTGTAGCATTGGCCACAACCATACGGTCGCCATAAAGCTGCGTGAGTAATTTAAGATAGGGTGTTTCACCACAACCAGAGCAGGCGCCCGAAAACTCAAACAATGGTTGAAGGAATTGAGACCCTTTTACAGTATTCCGGTTGATGCGGTTGCGGTCTATTTCTGGCAGTGACAGGAAGAAATCCCAGTTTTGCATTTCAGCCTCCTTCAGTGGCAGCTGAGATTGCATATTAATGGCTTTATGTCCTGGTATTGCCTTGCTTTCAATAGGGCAATACTCCACACAAAGCTTGCACCCTGTGCAGTCTTCCACCGATACCTGAAGTGTATAGGCTTCTGTTTCTTTATTGAATTCCTTACCTATCGGATTGGTATGCAGGAAACCGGAAGGAGCTACAGCCAGTTCTGCTTTATCATATACTTTGCAGCGTATGGCAGCATGCGGGCAAATAATAAAGCACTTGCCGCATTGAGAGCAAAGGTCAGTATCCCATACCGGTACAGTGTCTGCTATATTGCGCTTCTCCCATTTGGTAGTGGCAACCGGGTAAACACCATCCAGCGGGAAGGCGCTCACCGGCAGTTCATCTCCTTCGAAAGCCATAATTTTTGCAAGTACATTTTTCACAAAATCGGGCGCTTCATCAGGCACTATTTTCTCATACTCTAAATGTCCGGGCAGTAAGTTGCTATAATCAATCTGGTGCATATTGGCTATCGCCTGATCTACCGCCTCATAGTTTTTCAGCACTACTTTTTCGCCCTTGTCTGAGTAGGTTTTTTTGATGGCATACTTGATCTTATCTATGGCATCTTCCCTGCTCAGTATGCCGGATATAGCGAAGAAACAGGTTTGCAGTATAGTATTGATACGGGAACCCATACCTGCTTCCCGTGCCACTTTCGAGGCATTGATCACATAAAACTTCAATTGTTTTTCTATGATCTCCTCCTGTATCTTATGTGGCAGGTGGTTCCATACATCGTTGGTTTCAAACGGAGCATTCAGCAGGAATGTAGCGCCATGTTCGGCATCCTTCAGTATATCATATTTGTTCAGGAAACTATAATTGTGGCACGCCACAAAATTGGCCGAATTAATGATGTATGAAGACTTGATTGGATTCTTGCCAAAACGAAGATGGGATACAGTTAACGAACCAGATTTCTTGGAGTCATATACAAAGTAACCCTGCACATAATTGTCAGTAGTCTCTCCTATGATCTTGATGGAGTTTTTATTGGCGCTTACGGTACCATCAGCCCCCAGGCCATAGAACAGGCCGCGGAAAAGATGCTGCTTATCGAGCGAGAAGGCCTTATCATAACTCAGGCTCAGATGTGTTACATCATCATCAATACCAATGGTAAAATGATTCTTAGGTTTAGGCTGGGCAAGCGCATCAAATATACCTTTTACCATTGCCGGGTTAAACTCTTTAGATGCAAGCCCATAGCGGCCTCCAACAACTGCAGGCTTCTCACCTTGCCATTCTTCCATAATAGCATTGACCACATCCATGTAGAGTGGTTCGCCAATACTACCCGGTTCCTTACAACGGTCCAGAACAGATATTTTCTTAACTGAATGAGGTATTGTGTTTATAAAATCCAACACATCAAATGGCCTGAAAAGTCGAACATAAACATAGCCTGTTTTTTCGCCGTTACTGTTAAGATAATCAACTGTTTCATGTACCGCATTGGCACCCGAACCCATGATGACTATAATCCGATCTGGTGTCTCATGTCCGTAGTATTCATAGAGTTTGTATTGCCTGCCGGTGAGCTCTGCAAACCTGTTCATCAGTTTGGTAACAATACCGGGCACATTGATATAAAACTGGTTGCCGGCCTCCCGGCTCTGAAAAAACACATCAGGGTTCTGAGCTGTACCTCGTATAGAAGGCTGCTCTGTACTCATTGCCCTTTTGCGGTGCGTAATGATGTCGCTATCATCAATCATTTCCAGCATCACCTCATCGGGTATCACATTTACCTTGGTTAGTTCATGAGAAGTTCTGAAACCATCAAAAACATTGAGAAACGGGATTTTGGATTTGAGCGTTGCTGCCTGGGCAATAAGCGCCATATCCATAGCCTCCTGAGCATTGCGCCCGAACAGCATAGCCCAGCCGGTTTGCCTTACCGACATTACATCACTATGATCGCCGAAGATAGACAAAGCATGTGTAGCCAGAGCCCTGGCTGCAATCTGAAAAACTGTCGGAATATGCTCACCTGCTATCTTGTACATATTCGGGATCATGAGCAGCAAGCCCTGCGAACAGGTAAATGTGGACGACAGCGCCCCACCCTGCAAAGCTCCATGAACAGCGCCCGCAGCTCCGGCTTCACTCTGCATCTCTATGATACGGGGTACAGCGCCAAAAATATTTTTTTTATCGTCTGCCGACCATTCATCACAAAGTTCACCCATTGTCGATGATGGTGTAATGGGATAAATGGCGCATACTTCATTGGTTTTGTAAGCAACATAGGCGGCAGCCTCATTGCCATCCATAATCTGAATTTTATCGGACATACTTTTTATTTAACAGATTGAAAGAATAATACCAGAAAGATCATTTTCCGATTTTGAATTCGGACCAGACGATGCTTTTCACCTGGTTGGCTGCATTCAGGCAGCAGGTAACATTTTCTATTGCCAGGCAATATTTACCATCACAGTCCGAATGGTTCAGGCCTTTACATTCAATGTTCCCCATATCAATTTTTGTGAATGCAGGATTAGTTCCGGCCGATAATTCCACAAGTGAATTCAGGCTTGGGCTAAGGCTGCTTTGTATTCCATGTGCAGAAAGGTATACATCCAGCATTTGCCTCATTGCATTTCGTACACTATGGCAGGCAGAAAGTGTAACCACATCTTCATGCGGCCGGTTGAGTTCAGATTCGGCGTTTTGAAGATCCCTGTATGCCAGGTTAAGTGAACTAATATTTTCTTTAGTAAGCATAACAAGCAGTTTTTTTGTAAAAAAATAGTTTAGTTTGGAATAACAAACTTATCAGATACAAAAACTAAATATTATGACTGATGTCATGGATTTTATTGACTTATATCATTATAGTTTAAAATGGAGCTAAAATGCATCAAAATCAATGATATCCGGATATACCAGAAAAATGAAATAACACTCTGTTCAGGAGATTGTTTTATCCTGTAGTAACATTTGCAAATAAATCCAGATGGTTGCTGGGATATGAATTATTGGCTAATTTCTATACCTGCCATATTTACGCATTGTAGACAATGAAATACCAAAGCTATTTATTGTTCCGGAGCTTCCCGAAGTAAGTAAGCCAACTGCGTCATAAGTATAAATATTGCCAACTGAGGTTTTATAATATGGCCCCAACTGCCATACTACCCGGTCATGCCTGGTCCTGAATTCAACTCCACAACTTATATAAGGGCTAATCATGGTAGGACTAAAAAAAGTGGTCAGGCTTTCCTGTGCAGCATCCCGTGCATCAGACAATATGGAAAAGTCTATGCCAGCAATTGCATAAAATCCTACTGGTTCCTTTGTATTACTGTAATACACAGCCCTAACAGGTATTGTGAAATAGGAAAGGTTGAATGTGGAGGTACCCGGGTTACCAAGATAATTATTAAAATCAATACTATAATTGTATCCCTGATCACCTATTCCGAATTCTATTCCGAAATGCTGATCGAACATACAAGTGGCAAGGAAATTTTCAGCCGCAAAAAACTTTGCATGTGTAATATAAGCAGGGTCGGATGAAACAATATTACTTCCTCCTAAATCCAGGTTAACTCCAAAATACCATCCACCCATGCCACCATTATGACCCTTTTTTTTTCCGTATTCCTTGCTGCCACTGCTTTTATATTCTTCAGTTTTGTTACCTCTCACAAACTTTCCAGATCGTGGCTTGTCTCCGGTTGCCTCATTAAAAAGAGTTCTTACGCCATTGGCATACTGGATAGAAGCCACTGTTGATTTTAATATAGTATTAGTGGGCCCATCAGGATTATTGTAAACTTTATATTTAACCTCATTTGGTGTGATATCGAGCACTTTGGACTGTATCTGTGTCCCACTGGTTAATGTGATAATATCCTGAGCAATAGCTTGTGATCCTAGAAACAGGACAGAAAGTATAAAAAACATCATTTTCTTCATAAAATATAATTTTTTAAAAGTATAAATCAATTTTGGCTAGGTGGTACAAATATATGGCATTGGATTCTCACTAAGTACCGGAGTTTAATTTCAATAATTTTTTCTTCAGAATATTTATTATAAATCTGAGTAATCAACTCTTCTTGAACGGGAACAATTTCAAAATCCACTAAATAAACAATCGCATTTACAAATTACAGTCTTCGACTAATGTGCAGGAAGTGTTTTTGAACTAACTAATACTTAATTACCGAAACTATGTACTGCCAAACTAGCAAAAAAATATCATTAATACTTTTTAATATTTGTATAATTTAGTATAAATTTGATTTTTTGTTAACAATTTCCACTATCTACTTGTTTAAATAATTATACACATTTAATATTTTACGATTTGAATTGTTTCCATTAACATAACAGCAAAAAAAATTATTGCGTTTATTTTTTTAACAAAATAAATAGTAGTACCTTAGATGCTAATGATAATAGAATAACATGAGGGAAACTACTCAACTACAATGCATTACTGAAAAATTAAAAAAAGGCATGCTTTTCGGCTTATTTGATGATGGCAACAAATGCTATTTTCAGGATGGAGAAAGAGTAAGTTATACAAAATTATGGATGGCAATACGTGAATATTATAATTTGCCAATACGCCACAACAGAACTCTTGCTGAAGTTTGCCAGGACTTATTTGTGGGTACACACAGTTATAAATACTCCCAGCACAAATGGGAAAGGAAACAGCTAAATAATGCATGAAAAATTGACAATATTCTGATTGGTTGCAAAATATTATGACAAATTATTTTGAAGCTAAAATGTTGAATTTAAATGTTATTTATTTCATACTACATACTCGACTCCTAAGCATTTAACAAAACATCACAGATTGATCCAATTCCATACAGCCATCTATAAATGCTTTATTAAAAGCACCATACCCAATCAATGTAAGTTGAAATAGAATTGGTATCAAATTGCAACTGATTTATATCAGCTTAATATTTGATACAAATCACGCTTTATAAAGGAATAATCAGTAATATTGTACTATGAAATAGTTTCTATTCCACTACTTGATGTATCAGGAAACATAAACAGTCTATTCCAAATAAAATCATCATAAATCACTTAAACCGTTTAGAAACTATTCCGACCATTTAGAAATTATTTAAGATTTTTTTTTACCGTTTAGAAATTATTTCGACCGTTTAGAAATCCGTTTTGGTGCAGGGTATTCAGCAATAGTAATTTGCACCTGAATAGAGGCAAATAACAATTCTATCACGTATTTCTAAAATTATTCAAAAAAAGACAAAAAAAATCGAAACTTATGTCGACAAAAAAGTTATTCTCTGAAACACATCCAGTAAAGAAGGAAAACGGTTTAGGTTCATTTTTTACGGTTATTGCAATAGGGATGTTATTGCTGGGATTACTGCTTTACAGTGTTACGTCCCAGGCGCAGATAACACTTACCTATAGCCAGAGTTTCACAAGTGGTGTAATAGCAACAACCCAATGTACAGCATGGGAATCCTACAGGGCATCTTTGCTACCTGGCTACACTTACAGCGGGTTTAACATAAGCGGCAGCCATGACCCTGTAGGTATTACCTGTACCGATCCGATTACTGCCAGAATTATAGCAGACTCACTGCACATGGGACATCAGGTATTTGGCCTAACATCCGATGGCCATAGCTGGTTTGTTCAGGGCGGTTGTTCAGGAGCAATTGAATTGGGAGGAGATGTACCGAGTGGAGGCTGTTCCTGCGGCGCGTCCGGATATTCAGTAAGGCCTTGTTTCTCAGGTGGTGCCAACTGGGGCGGTATAAACGGACCCAGTTGCAGTCCCACCTCACAGGTAATGACTGTAAAATTCTTTGTTGTTCCGGTCTCTTTTAATAATGGACCGGCACAAACCATGAGTCTTTGTGCAAATACAAGTACATCAATAAGCTCAATGCTTACGATTACTGATGGCGAAGGTGATACTGAAACATGGACTGTAACTTCGGCGCCAGGACATGGCACAATTGTGGGACTTCCTGCCACCGCAGCTTCAGATACCAATGTTTCACCTGCCGGAGTTACTTATACTCCTACACCAGGATATACCGGCACGGACGTTTTTACAGTTCAGGTAAATAATGGATTCCAGACAGCTACTACTACAATCTCTGTTACAGTTTCTCCTGCACCCAATCCAATAACAGGTTCATCAACTGTCTGTACCGGCAATACCGTTTCCCTTACAGAAACAACGGGAGGTGGTAGCTGGAGCAGCAGCAATACAGCACGTGCCACAGTTTCAGGAACTGGTGTAGTATCCGGAATAACCACCGGATCAATCACAATAAGCTATACTGCAGCAGGATGCTCCGGCTTTTTCCCGATGACAGTTAACCAAACACCGGCTTCGATAACCGGCCCATCTACAGTATGTTCCGGTTCGACTCTCTCTTTGAGTGATGCCAGCCCCGGAGGCACGTGGAGCAGCAGCAGCATTACTAATGCTACTGTAAGCGCTCTTGGTGTAGTTTCCGGCCTTATTCCCGGATCGGCAAATATTATTTATACCTTACCAGGAGGTTGTAATGTCAGTCAGTCAATTACAGTGAATACAACTCCATCAGCTATCAGCGGTTCAGGAACTGTTTGTACCGGTAATACAATTACCCTTACGGAACCTACAACTGGCGGCTCATGGAGCAGCAGCAATACTGCAATGGCTACTGTTGGCGGTACCACAGGTATAGTAACTGGCGTAACACCCGGCATTATAACAATAAGTTACTCAACATCCTTTGGCTGCTCAGCATCTTTCCCGATGACCGTCAACCTGACCCCTGCTGTAATCGGCGGGACATTAACTGTTTGTGCAGGTCATATAACACCTCTTACCGATGCCAGTACCGGCGGAACGTGGAGCAGCAGCAGCACTCCAATTGCGACTGCAGGCGCTACCACAGGTGCCGTAACCGGCATCATTCCGGGTACTGCAGGGATCACCTATACATTACCGGGAGGCTGTAGTACTTCAGCAACAATAACTGTTAACCCAACACCCGCAGCAATTACAGGTACATCATCAGTTTGCGCAGGTTCTACTGTTACTTTATCTGACCCCACAGCGGGTGGAGTTTGGAGCAGCAGCAACACTGCTCTCGCTTCTGCGGGCGGATCAGGCTCAATAACAGGAGTTGCTGCAGGTGTTGTGAGTATTATTTATACACTTCCGGCAGGTTGTACAGCTACCATTCCTTTCACAGTTAACCCCACTCCTGCAGCAATAACCGGAGCCGGTCCAGTTTGCCTTGGGTATACAGCAACACTTACCGATGGAATTACCGGTGGCACCTGGACCAGCGGCACTATTGCTGTAGCAACAATTGGTGCAACCAGTGGTATCGTTACAGGAATAACAGCAGGCACTACCAACATTACTTATACTTTACCGGGTGGATGTAACGTAACGGCTCCTGTTACTGTTTCTTCTTCTTTACCAGTAATTGGCGGACCTGATGTGGTATGCCTGGGCAACACTGCAACTTTAACCAATTCAACTCCACTTGGTATCTGGAGCAGTTCCAATCCTTCAGGAGTCAGTATAAATCCAACTACCGGCCTCATGGCAGGATTAAGTCCTGGCCCGGTAACAATTACCTATTCATTAGGAGCTTGCTCTGCAACTAAATCTGTAACAGCGAATCCGGCACCTCCACCAGTAACCGGAGGTCCTAACGTATGTCTTGGAACATCAGTGACACTAACAGATGCAACACCATCGGGTTCATGGTCAAGCAGTAACCCATTAATTGCAACCATAGGTTCTGGTTCCGGAACTGTGACAGGCTTATCAATCGGCAGCGCAATCATCACTTACATATTAGGACCAGGCTGTAGCATTACATCAACGGTATCTGTGCAACCTGCACCAGCACCTATTGCCGGTCCGAATCACATATGCGTTGGTAATACTGCAACTTATACCGATGCCTCACCTGGTGGTTCATGGAGCAGTACAAACCCATTGATAGCTCCGATTTCAGTATCAGGTATAGCTACTGGTATTGGTGGCGGACTTGATACTATCCTGTATACCTTATCAACCGGCTGTTACACCAGGCTAGTGCTTCCTATCATATCTGTACCACTATTTACAGGCCTGGATACCGTATGTGCATTTGGAGATACAGTCACCATCAGAGACAGCAATACTACAGGTTTATATACAAGCGCATTGGTTACTGTTACAAATGAGGGAAGCGGAAATGGGTTAGTACTCGGGCATGGAGCTGGTATTGCAACTATTACCTATACTGTACCGGAAGGATGTTATGTAATTGAAACATTAACAGTGCATCCCTTACCAGGTACAATAAGCGGCAATTACAATGTTTGTTCAGGCGGAACTACGGTCCTCAGTGATATTAGTACAGGAGGAGTATGGAGCATCAGTAACCATGCGGTAGCAAGCCTGGATTCAATAAGCGGCACAATGACCGGCATTACAACAGGTACGGCTTTTGTTACCTATACGCTGCCTACAGGTTGTTTTAAAGATACACTTGTAACAATTACACCACCTCCATCTTCTATAACCGGAACATCAGGTATTTGTTTATTTTCCAGTGCAACGCTGACAGATAGTGTTTTGGGAGGAACCTGGACAAGCAGTATTCCTTCAATTGCTACGGTATCAGGAACTGGCCTGGTTACTGGCGTGGCAACAGGTGTAGTTTCTATTACCTACTCAATTGGGTCCTCCTGCCGTTCAACAAAGACAATTACTGTTAATCCATTGCCGGCATCATTTGTTACTGTTGGCGGGGGTGGTTATTGTGCTGGTGATTCGGGTACACATGTCTGGCTTAATGGCTCTCAGACCGGATTTAATTACCAGTTGTTCAATGGCCTTAGCCCTGTGGGAGCCCATATATCCGGTACAGGAATGATTCTTGATTTCGGATTACAGACAGGCGCCGGCACCTATACTATTCAAGCATCTAATCCTGTTACAACTTGCGCAAATGGAATGTCAGGTTCTGCTTTAATCAATATACTACCATTACCTACTGCCTACGCTGTAACCGGTGGTGGCCCATACTGCACAGGTGGTACAGGAGTGCCTATTGGTCTTTCCGGATCGCAAACTGGTGTTAATTATCAATTGTATTTTGGCACCACTCCTTTTGGAGCGCCATTTGCAGGAACCGGAAGCCCACTTGATTTTGGTTTGCATAATATTGCAGGCACATACAAAATAATCGGTACCAACACTACTACAACGTGTTTCGGCAATATGGGAGATACTGTATCTATAAGTGTAGCGCCTGTAGTTATACCTTCAGTATCCCTTTCAACTGCTAATGATACTGTTTGTGCCGGAACTTTGGTCACCGTATCTTCAGCTGCCACAAATGGAGGAACCTTACCTACTTACCAATGGAAACTAAACGGAGTGATTACAGGTACGGGTTTACCAACATACAGCTATATTCCTGCCAATGGTGATGTAATAAGGGTATTGCTTACAAGCAATGCTACATGCGCTCAGCCTGATACTGCAAGCAATTCACTAACATTAACCGTTGAACCAATTCCGTCACCGGCTGTTGCAATATCAGCTGCACCTGGAACAACAATAGCACCAGGACAATCAGTTACTTTTACCTGCAACGTAACAGGAGCCGGAACTTATACTTTAAGTTATCAATGGCTGGTCAATGGTTCACCAATTACCGGAGCAACTACCTCAAGCTATACCAGCAGCTCACTGAACAATGGAGATGTTGTAACCTGCGATGTAACAGCCAGCGGCCCTTGCGGCAATCCTGCGGCAAATGGATCTGTAACCATAACAATTAACCGCACAAGCGTTACAACAATAAATGCAGGATCCGATCTGATAGTAATACCAAATCCCAACAAAGGAAACTTTTCAGTAAAAGGAACTTTAAATCAGTTAACTGACCAGGAGGTTACAATATCTCTCACAGATTTACTTGGCAGGGAAATATATAAGAATACAGTTTTGGTAAAGAATGGCAAAATAGATGCATCGGTTTCGGCAGGAAATAACGTGGCAAGCGGAACATATCTTCTTAGCGTGTACAATTCTTCCGAAAACAGGATATTTCATATAGTTATTGACAAATAAAAGAAGGTGGTTAGTGATTGCAAAGGTGGGTTGCCATATTGGCTGCCCACCTTTTTTTTGCAGGCATTAATTGAAATGGCAATATTCCATTTATTTGATTAAAATATAAAAACAATAAATTCAAAGCGCCTCGCGAATAATTCTAGTCGCCGAAATGAGACTTTCAATAACAAGATACAGGAATACCAGATTTCCTTGTTCGCTGATTTATATTATTTTTGACAGATGCAAAACCTGAAAGCAAAGTCTCCTTCATTAGTGTTTAAATATTTGCAGTATATTTTAATATCCGTTTTACTTGTAACATCGTTTACAAGTCAGGCAAAGCAGTCAAAGGATACTGTACATTTCAAACTAGCGGTTGCTGAAAAAAAGAACCTTGTACTTTCAGACAGTGCATTGAATGAACTCGGCCTTGACAGTCTGCTTAACCTGATTCAGAATGTGCATCTTACTCTGGATCAAATAAACAATGCTACTGCGAACAAATTTGATCTGAGTGATATGGAGCGGGAATACCCCGAAATTGACTCTAATCTTGATAATATTACTGAAAACCTGAAGCTTTATAATAAAATCCTGGATGTAAAGAACCTTCAGATGTTTGATGTGTTGCTAGCCGATCTTGAGAAACAAATAAATGAATGGCGCGAGAGACTGGTGAAAAATAATAAAGATCTGACGGAGATGCGGGGCGAAATGACGAAATTCAAAAAAGATACAGTACTCCACTCATTAATGGCCGACTCTGCCTTCAAAGCTGTTTACAGTCTTGAGATAGCAGATCTGAAAACCAAGTGGCGGGCAGCAAAAAAATCGATTAACGACGATCAGTCAAAAGTGAAGTTATGGCTATCCATTACGACCAATGAGTATTTTGAACTGATGGACAGAAAGAATGAACTAAAAGACCTTCTCCATAAGATCAGTATTCAATCGATGGGGAAAGAGTATGACTACCTGTGGAATATCCACAGCAAAACAGTTGGCGAAACTGCGGAGGCTCATGAACTGGTGCAAAGATCATACCATGGCCAGAGAAGAATTCTGCTGGATTATTTCAAGCGGCATATACAGTACCAGATCTGGATGTTTGTTGCCGGCCTGATTTTTGGGTTATGGATTTTTCTTAATTTCAGAAAGCTTAAAAAATACCGGAAGGAAGAAGTTCATGGCATACATTCTTTCATTTTTATTAAGCAGGTTTCCACTCTTTCTTCACTGATT
Source organism: uncultured Bacteroidota bacterium (assembly GCA_903904855.1). Taxonomy (GTDB): domain Bacteria; phylum Bacteroidota; class Bacteroidia; order Chitinophagales; family Chitinophagaceae; genus Nemorincola. The sequence continues at coordinate 26,022 of CAIVEH010000124.1, forward strand.
GTGCTGCTGAACCTGGCACCGTTTTTTGATATTCACCCACCTACAGCATATGTTGAAATTTCGGAATTGCTGCTGGTAATTACTGTAACTATTCTTAATTTCAAAACCTGGCCCAGAGCTTTGTTTTACTATTGGATGGTCATTGCAACCTTATATATATTGTTCTCACTGGTTGGCACCTTTTTCACACCCAATCTGAGTTTCAGGCTTATTCTGCTTGTATTAAACATCATTTCTGTTGCGTTTGGTATTGCGTGGTTTAAGAAATTAACAAGGCATACATTGCTCTTTTCATTCATGATCAGAATAGTGACCATCATTTTCATACTGCTTAATCTTACTGCTATATTCTGCAATCTTTTTGGCAGACTAAGCCTTGCCAAAATTCTCAGTGTCACTTCAATTTTCGGGCTTACACAGATAATAGGGCTCACTGTATTCATCCAGATTGTCCTGGAGGCATTTCATCTGCAGACAATTGTAAATCAACTGAAGGGAGGCTTGTTTGCCAAACTAGATTTTCACAGGATCCAAAAACTCCTTAACCGGATACTAATGCTTATTTCAGTGTGTATATGGTCTATTGTTTTTACCATAAGTCTCAATGTATATAATGCTGTATTTAGCGCCGCTACTGAATTTTTGGGTAAAGAAAGAAGAATAGGTACAACATCTTTCCAGCTTGGCAGTATACTCTTATTCATAATGATAATATACATATCCAACCTTCTGCAGCAAGGTGTTGGATCACTGCTGGGAAAAACGGAAAATAACTGGGATCCTGAATTGAAGCGAAACGGCAGCAGGCTGGCAATGACAAGGCTTGTTTTGATTGCACTGGGTTTCCTTATTGCAATAGCTGCTTCAGGGTTGCCACTTGATAAGATTACCATTGTGCTGGGTGCCTTGGGTGTTGGTATCGGCCTTGGTTTGCAGGGTATTGTCAATAACCTTGTATCGGGTGTGATTTTGATTTTTGAACAGCCGTTCCGGATTGGTGATTATATACAACTAGGAGATAAAAGAGGACGGGTGCTGGACATCGGGATCCGCTCGAGCAGAATGGTAATGGAAGAAGGCGCAGAACTGATAATGCCCAATGGCGACCTGCTTTCGGGTATGGTGGTGAACTGGACCACGCGGAATGAAAATGTGCGTATCTCAATACCCATTAATGTAGAGGCAGGCCATACCCACGATGAAATTCAGCAAACCATATTGGCCGAGTTGAAAAACAACGAGCATGTTGTTTTTGATCCTTCACCCGAAATATTGATATCCAGCCAATCGGATAAAGTAATGGGGCTGAATGTTCTGGTGTGGATAAGTGATGTGAATAAAATGCAACAGATAAAAAGCGAACTGCTGAAATGTATTTTTAGTTGTCTGGATGCAAAGGGAATAAAGATAGTTTAGTGGCAGTTGACAGTTAGCAGTTTACAATTCAGTTACGGTTTATCTTCTATTCTTTTCAGAATCTGGAGGATCAGTTCATTCTGGTTTTCGAGGTGCTGGAGTATGGTTTCTATTTCCTGCTCTGCTTTTACGTTTACTTCAAAATCGGCCTGGGCTCTGAACTCTGAATGGCGGCCCTGAAGGTTCTGCCCTACCATGATAAGCGGCATCAGGAATATCTGGATCATATTGGATATAAACAGCCAGAGTACAAAAGCCGGGAATGGGTCAAACTGTACTGATTTGGGAGCGAATATATTCCAGCTCAACCATACAATGGTCCATACAAGTATGACAAAAAAGAAGCCCATTGTACCCACATTGTCGGTTATCCAGATGGCTAATCTTTCTGTCCTGGTCAGACTCTGTGAATGCACTTCATTGGGGTTGATAACGGGTTTACGGGCCGCTTTAAGTTCCTCAATCGATTTTACTTTTTTGTGTGCCATTTTTACGGATTATATATTCTTCATAAAGATGCTAAAAATTGGTGTAAATGCAAATAATTTATTTTATTTTATTTCCATGAACGGCAATTTATTGAGAGTAATATTATGTTATTCGGAATTGCAAGCTGGTTTTGGAAAACTTCCCACTTGAATCACGAACATCCCAACTGCATCTTAGACCAAAAGAACAATCCAGGCAATCTGATAATGATCATTATCTCTGCTGATCAGAATCAATTTTTTAAGTAAACATTATAAAATACCTTTGAGGCATGACTGCCTATAAAAGGACCATAAATGGCCTGCCACTGCTGCTTGAAAGCCAGAACCTGACTCCGCATGTGAAAATATTTATGGTATCGGTGCAGGGCGACCCGGTGAAGTTTCCGATGATCTACAAAAAGGAATTTGGCGGGTGGTTTTTTGTGGATAAAATGACCCTGGTGGAGTTTAAGGAAATTGAGCAGGAGATATCGGATGCTATAGAATTGGCTGAAGGAGCGTTATTATAAATTATCTCACGCGAAGGCGCTAAGGCGCAATTTTAATGACAATAACGGACCTGCAGAAAAACAAGAACGCAAAGTCATAAAACACCGAAGAATTATTTCTATAAGCAATAGAATCAGCCATTTATTTACTCCAATACCATTCCTCCTTTTGGGGGGCGGCTTCGAGTTGTTTCCAGTAGGCTGAGGTAACTATTTCGCCCTGGGGCGTTTTGAGCTCGCGGTTGAAAACAGCATTAATGGGACTGAAGGTAACGTCGGTAACACCTACTGTGAAAGTATCGGGCGGTGGTGGCGGTGCCGGCGGAGGCGGCGGTGGAGCTGCGGCTTCGATAGGCGTACCATCAGCTGCGACAGCTGGTTTTGGGGCTGGTGCAGGCTTTGCGGCTTTAGGAGGCGGGCTTTTTACTACCACTACTGTAAAGCCATTCAGTTCCAGCAATTTTTGCAGGAAATCAACACGTTCGGGTGTACAGTTTTTCTCAACAATGGAGCATTTAACTTCACCAAGATCTTCGAAAGCATGATTGGGATTGAGCGCCATATTATTTTCCGGTTAAAGTAATATTTATATATTCAAAAAGTCCGCTGGCAAAGCCCATGGTTACTGCACCAACAATGCAGATGACCAACGCCAGGCGCAGGCTGAGACTGCCTTTCAGTTTGGAAATAGGATGTTCGTTTTCATCGATGAAGATGGCCTTTATCACCCTCAGATAATAGAAAAGGGAAATAATCATATTCATGACAGCGATGGAAATGAGGAGGTAGCTGCCTCGTGATGCACCTGCGGTAACCAGGAACATTTTGCCAAAGAAACCTGCTGTAGGAGGTATACCACCAAGGGAGAACAGGCAGATGGCCATAACCCAGGATGCGAATTTATTATTGGTATAAAATCCTTTGAAGTCGGAGATATTTTCTTTGCCTGTTTTGGCCGATACCAACGAGATAACACCGAAAGCGCCAAGATTGGAGAAGGTATAGACCACCAGGAAGAAGATAGCTGCTGATGCCCCCATGGCTGTGCCTGAGGATATGCCCAGCAATATATAGCCTACCTGCGCTATGGATGAAAAAGCGAGAAAGCGTTTAATATTATCCTGCCGGATGGCGAACAGGTTACCAATGGTGATGGTGAGCAGAATGGTGAGGTAAAGCATATTGTACCACATGGCATTGTAGCTCTGAAAGAGCTGGAACATGGCGGTAATGAATATGAACACAATTGACCCCTTGGAAATCACCGACAGATATGCTGTAACGGGAGCGGGTGAACCCTCATAAACATCGGCTGTCCAGAGATGGAAAGGCACTGCTGATAGCTTGAAGGCGAAACCGGAAAAGGCAAAGATAAAAGCGAGTACCTGGAGCTTATTCATGGTAAGCAGTGGTGCCATTTCCTTAAAATTCAATGTACCTGTAGTGCCATACAACATGGATATACCAAACAACAAAATACACGATGCAAACGCTGATGACAGTATCATCTTGACTCCTGCCTCTGATGATTTGAGCTTGTGGAGATCATAGTTGCACAAAGCAGCAAGGGGAATAGATGATAATTCAAGACCGAGATAAAACATGAGGAAATTGCCACTGGAAATCATAAAATCCATACCCAGCAAGGTGCAGAGCAGCAATATGTAGAACTCAAGTAAATGCTTATGATTGGACAGCCAGTCGAACGCCATGAGGGAGATAAGGAATGTGCCAAGGTTCAGGATAGCCTTCTCCATGATCAGCGTGCCGCTGGAATGGAACATACCACTGAACAGTTCGCCATCGGTGTTGCAAAACAAACCGGCAGCAAGATTGATAAACAGCAGGAAATTGGTAATGTTCAATAAGGCTGTATTCGACTTAATGCCATCCCAGACCTTAAGGAAAAGCAAGATGAAAATGATCAGTGTAAGGATCATTTCCGACTTCATTATCTGTAAAAATTCAATGCCCATGTTTGTAAAAGTCTAAAGTCTTAAGTAGTAAGTCTAAAGTTTAAATCCGTTATCTTTCTGTTGTTACCCTTTTTGTAGTCTAAAGTCTACATTTAAAAATGTTATTTGCCAATTGCCACTCTGCTAATATTGTCCATTATAATCTGAGTATCGGGTGAAATAAGATTGGTAAGCCAGAAAGGCGCCATACCTATTGCGAGAATACATATGATCAATGTTGCAGATGCCAGCTTTTCATTCCAGGAGGCATCTTTAAAAGTCAGGAAATCAGCGTTCTTGATTGGGCCCATACCCGTGGAGCCTACGGCCCGCAATATATAGACGGCCGTGACCACAATTGAGGCACAAGCCAGAACGGTAGCTATACGGTAATAGCAATCGGGATTTTGCCATGAACCCATAAAAACAGTCATCTCGGCTACAAAACCACTAAGGCCAGGTAAGCCCAGAGAACATAGCCCTGCAATTACAAATACTGTGATAATAAACGGAATAGTTTTGAGCAAGCCACCCAATTGGGCAATCTGCCGGGTGTGGGTACGCTCATAGATCATGCCGATTGCAGCGAAGAAGAGGGCTGTCATGAGGCCATGAGATACCATTTGCATCACGGCACCATTAATGGAAGTTTTAGTGAGCATACCGATACCGAATATTACAAACCCGCAATGGCTTACAGAAGAATATGCATTGATATACTTAAGATCGGTTTGCATGAGTGTTGCAAAAGCACCGTAGATAATTGCGATTGTGGACACCAGAATGATGATCCAGGAATATTGATGCGCAGCCTCGGGCATGAGGAAGGCGGCGACCCTTAGGCAACCGTAGCCTCCCAGTTTCATAGATATACCTGCCAGGAACATAGAGGCAGCAGTAGGGGCTGATGAGTGACCATCGGGCGCCCATGTATGGAAAGGGAAGATGGCAGTAAACACACCAAAACCTGCAAACATGAGTGGGAAAATAATTCGTTGGGATTCGATAGGGATATGCATTTTAGATATGGCCAGCAGGTTGAAAGTATGCACACCCTGTCCCATATCTGAATTGAAATAAAGACCCAACAAACCTATCAGCACCAGTGCAGAACCACCCATAAGCATCAGGGCGAGCTTCATGGCGCTGTATTCTTTCTTGCCGCTGCCCCATATACCTATCAGCAGGAATTTGGGTATTACAGCAACCTCGAGGAAGAAGAACATGGTAAAGAGATCGAGGGAAATAAAGAAACCATAGGCACCGAGGCTGAGCAGAACGATGAGGAAGAAGAACTCTTTGGTCCACTTGCTGATATTCCACGAGATAAGGATACCAGCCATAACTACTACAGCTGTAAGCATGATCATAGCCACCGAAATGCCATCTACACCTACATAATACTCAATATTGAGCCTGCTGAACCAGCTGTATTGCTGCTGGTAAAGCATCTGCGCAGTATTTCCTGTGGCCCGCTGTGAAATATAGTCAAACATCATGAAGCTGGAGTAGCCTAGTTGGGCTATAGAACCCAGTAAGGCAGTCATCCGCACCTGGGCATTATTCTGGCACAGCATTACCAGCACTGCAGTTACCAGGGGTATTATTAAGAGTATGGATAAGTTTATCATTTTACAAAGTCAAAAGTTAAAAGTCATTTCAATTCACTGTTCAATAATAATTCTCAAGCTCAATATCAATTACCAACCTACTCCCCTTTAGGGGCCGGGGG
>CAIVEH010000125.1 GCA_903904855.1 uncultured Bacteroidota bacterium
CAGTGTGAGGGCCTGCATCTGGAAGAGCATTTCATTACCGGCTCTGCGGGCTGGATCGCCTGTACAGGTTTCTTCTTTTCCCAGGCAGGCATAGCTTATATTGAGATGAGAAAGTATTTTTGCAAAAGCGCGGGTGACTTTTTTATACCGGTCATCAATGGCTCCTGCACATCCTACCCAGAACAGGTATTCAGGTTTTTCCCCTTTTGCAAAAAGATCAGCCATGATCGGCACTTCTATATTATTTGTGGATGTTGTCATTATGAGATTTTGTTTATTTTACGATAGAAATATTTTAATTATTACCTTTAGACTTTAACCTTTGGTCTTCAGACTGTTTCTTGATTTATCGTCAGATCCTTTGCCCAAAGCATCCTGTCTTCTGAAGAGAATTGCCACGGAGCCCCATTATTTTCAATATTGGTAAAGATAGCATTCAATTCTGCCGGTGCAGCAGCTTCTTCCATCACCAGGTATCTTCTCAGATCAACGATCAACGTTGGATGATTAATGTTGATTGGGCATTCCTGAGCACAAGCGTTGCATGTGGTGCATGCCCAGATTTCTTCTTCTGAGATCCAGTCTTTAACCAATGACCTGTTATCGCTGAAATCTTTGCCATTTTTTACTTTCAGAGGACCGACCTCTTTCATCCTGGCTCTCAGGTTCATCATCACTTTGCGGGGAGATAATTTTTTTCCTGTTGTATTGGCAGGACAAACAGAGGTACATCTTCCACATTCAGTGCAGGATAATGAATCAAAATAATTTTTCCAGGTGACATCTTCCACGTCTTTCACTCCAAATCTGGAAATAGGTTGAGCGGAAGCATCAGCAGTAAATGCCGTATCAGGATTTAACATCAGTTTTACTTCACGGGTCACATTTTCCATGTTAGGCAATTTTCCTAATGGATCGAGCCTGCTAAGGAAAACATTCGGCACTGACATGAACACGTGAAAATGCTTTGAGTAAGGTAAAATATTTGCAAAAAGGAATATCAATAAAATGTGTGTCCACCAGCATATTTCATAAAACAGATTCAAAGAATCCATTGACATGTTGGCAAAATTTAATGCTAAAAACTGGCTGAGCGGGTAAACACCGGCGCCATCATCCGGATGTGCAGCTGAATAAAAAGTATTCATGCCGATCAGGGAAAGCATCAGCACGAGGATGATCGTTAAAGCGATGTTTGCATCCATATGTGATTTGTGTTCCATCTCAATACCGGTGAAACGTTTGATGTGCATGAACAATCGCCTGGACAGGAAAACGACGATCGATAAAGCGACCAGGTACACGTAAATATCACCTGAAGCTATGATGAAATCATAGAGCCAGCCGAAACCCGATAAACATCTCTCAGAACCTGTGATGCCATCAATGACCATTTCGATGCTGCCAAATAAGATAACGCAAAATCCCCAGAACACGAATGCATGAAGTAATCCGATACCAGGCTTCCTGAAGATTTTTGATTGCAGGAATGCCACATCGAACATCACCCAGAACCGTTTGCCGAAATCTTTTATAGGGAAAGGCCTGGTCAGTTTAAAAAATGAAACGATACGGTTGATGGTATATGCAAAGACACCCAGCGTTAGCAATAGAGTGAAACTGAAAATAATTTGTTTAGTCATGTAATTAAAAATAATTTTGAATAATAAATGTTTTGCAGCGGCAAAATTAAAAAATAATTTGGATAAACATTTTTTTAAAGTAATGGAACGCTGATGAAGCAGATTTTTGTTGATGAACGCTGAGCAAAATTCATGGCTAAAGCCGGGAGTGTGTGATTCCGGTTCTTTGTCTCCGCCTTGAAAGGCGGAGTTAGTAAAATCAGTTCACGATATAAATCATTACACTGAGCATTGACTTAATAATACTTCCTTTTATTACCGAAAATTACTTACTCCGCTTTTCAAAGCGGAGTAATAACAACCCGTTCACCAAAGGGCTTTAGCCCTGAAAGGTGTAGTTAATAAAAAAAATAATCATACAAAGAAAAATCACTAACTCCGCCTTTCAAGGCGGAGACAGAGCAACCCAACCACCAAAGGGCTTCAGCCCTGATAACCGATTATTTCTCAGATAACTATTGCACAGAAATGTAAAAAGTTCATGGCTAAAGCCG
>CAIVEH010000126.1 GCA_903904855.1 uncultured Bacteroidota bacterium
ATCCTTAATGGTGTACTTTATTTAATCAACATCACTTAGTATATCCAAAATTATTATTATTATTTTTATTTCTTTGCCAATGAATAATATTTTTGAATCCATTAACACTATTCCGCCGTTGTTGGTGTTCCTCACCAACAACCTTCTCGCACGGCAGGCAATGCGAGACTTTACGGCAGAGATATCTGACAGGCTCTATTTTTTGTACTGCAATCGCATTTATTTTGGCAATGATATCTCCACTCCAGCACACAACCCAGACTTCACTTTCGCTCACTTATACAAAGCACAAAAAAACCGATATTTACCACGTTATTTTTCATAGAACTAATCCACGTTTTCCACACAAAAAAGTTTTATGATAGCCCGTATACAGCCTATCATAGCCCGTATTCAGGCTATCATGTAATGTTTAATTGGCAATGCGGAAAATGCATTTCACCTTTGTGCCGCAAAACAATAAAATCACCTGAAAAGCTATTAAAATGACAAACGAATTGAACTTTAATGAACGCAAAGAATGGGCCAAACTGCTGTATACCACCAAGGATAAATCAGCAAAAGAGGTAGCCCTTGAAGTGAATATCGATGAATCACAGGTGCGCCTGTGGGAAACTGCCGAACATTGGGAAAGCCATAAAAAATACCTGCATTCCTCAAAGGCAAACCGCTTGGAACTGCTCCATGATCAGATAACCAAATTACACACCAAAATAAAATCTGAAGAAACGCCCAATCCCAAAGACATGGATTTGCTGGTTAAATATTCCACCACCGCAAACGAATTGGAAGAACCACCCTGCGTCTCCGATATCATAGATGTTTTCGAATCCTTTATTCAATGGCTCAGAAAAAAAGATCAGCCCCTCACCAAAAAGCTAATCGTTCAGTTAGACGCATTTGTCACCCAGAAAATAGCTGCATAATTTAGAATGGTCTACTATTTAGCGATTTTGTAGCCCTGAAAGGGCGGCATCCAACAGCGAGGGGTGAAGCCCCTCGTCACAATAAGATAGTTCCTCAAGCCCTGAATGGGCGAAATACGGTACGCACATTCAGAAGTTAATCTGAGTTCGAAGATATTTATACTTTAATCCCCATAAAATTATGCATTGCAATCTTTGATGGCTTTGCGGTCTTGATTTTAAATAATACCTATTATCAATTGATTGGTTTGCGGCTTTGCGGCTTTGCGTGAAACTATCATTGCACAATTTTACACAGCGAGCAGTATAGTAATCGGTACAAATATTTGAAAATATGATCAATAAACCAAAACTGACGTTAATTAAGAATTATGATAGCTCTGACCGCATGCAGCCTTGGCACAAGGAGCGAAATAACATAGCCGAGGAAGAACCCCTAAACTCTTACTTGGCGATTTTGTAGCCCTGAAAGGGCGGCATCTAACAGCGAGGGGTGAAGCCCCTCGACAAAATATTAGTATAGTTTCACAAGCCCTGCAGGGGCGAAATATTGCCGAGCCTTTTTAAATTATAGATCGGGTTGAAGCACCAGTACACTATAGTTTTCTGCCAGAAAATCACAACATGTTTGTAGTTAAAGCCAGTTCCCGAAATGTGAATTATACTTGCTATGACTAGCTCCCGGCATTCGCATTTAGAGCCAAATATAATAGCAGTGATTAAAACCCTATTCGCTAATTTATGAGTCTGGAAATGTATTTCGCCCCTGCAGGGCTTGTGCAAGGATATATTATTTCGAGGGGCATCACCCCTCGCTGATAGATTCCGCCCTTTCAGGGCAATCACTTGACTTAAATTAGAGATTGGGTGAAACTGCCTTTACAACATACTTTTCTGCCAGAGTATGGTCGCATGATAATACTCAAAGCGGGATGAAAATTGCCATTCTGTAAAACCAACTTTGTGCCCCTGATTGGTATATCTTTCTCATTTTGTGCGCTTTGTGATTCCCTTCGTGCGCCTTGTGGTTAAAATAATATACTCATTTTTCTTGTGTGCAGTATAATTGTGGCAGCCATGACTCCAAATGTTTTTTACTCTATCATTTTCCTAAACCCTTCTACCACTATTCTATGCCCATAAAAACAAAAACTGAAAAACAAAAAATTACCTACTGGAAGGCATTGGTCAAAGAGATCATCGATTCAACTGATATCAATACTTCAGAGCCAGATGAGGTAATACAGCAGCGTAAGGCAACCCTCGAAGCCGACCCTGAAGAATGGTTCAAATACTACTTCCCGCGCTATGCTTTTGCCCCTCCGGCACAGTTTCAAAAAGACGCTGCATGCCGTGTGCTGAATAATACCGAATGGTATGAGGTGCGCATCTGGAGCCGCGAACTGGCCAAGAGCACCCGCACAATGATGGAGGTTCTGTACCTGATACTGGTAGGCCACCGGCATACCGAAATTGCTGCTGATGGCACAATCAGTGAGGTGGTTTTGAAGAAACGATATGTGCTGCTTATAAGCAACAGCGAAGACAATGCCATACGTTTATTAATGCCTTATAAGGCCAATCTGGAACACAACAAGCGCATCATTCAGGATTATGGCCTGCAGGAAACCAACGGCAACTGGCAGATGGGCGAATTTACCACGCAGCAGGGTGTGGCGTTCAGGGCAATAGGGGCAGGGCAAAGCCCCAGAGGGGCAAGAAATGAAGAGGCAAGGCCCGATATACTGCTGTTTGATGATGTAGACACAGATGCCGACTGCCTGAACCCCGAAATAATTGCCCGCAAGTGGCACTGGATAGAGGAGGCTGCTATTGGCACCCGGTCGGTATCGCAGCCTACTACCATTATCTTTTGCGGCAACCGCATTGCCACTGATTGCTGCATTGAGCGGGCCAGCAAACTGGCCGACCATGTGGAGAAGGTGAACATACGCGATGAACAGGGCCACAGCACATGGCCGGAGAAAAACACTGAACTGGCTATAGATCGTGTGCTGGCGCAGAAAAGCTATGCGGCCCAGCAAAAAGAATATTTCAATAACCCGATGACCGAAGGATCAGTGTTTAAAGAAATGGCGTATAAGCCCGCAAGGCCTCTCGGGGAATACCGGATGCTGGTTTGCTATACCGACCCAAGCTACAAAGCTACCAACGACTACAAGGCCACCGTGCTGGTGGGTCGATGGCGGGAGGAATACCATGTAATAAAGTGCTTCCTGGCCCAGACCACTACAGCCGAACTGATCAACTGGCACTACCAGATTATGGACCTGGTGAAAGGCTACAACTGCTATTTCTATATTGAGGAAGTTTTTATGCAGGATGTGATTATGAAAGAGATCAGTGATGCGGGCAAGCGGAGCGGAAGGATCATACCGATCAAAGGCGATAACCGGAAGAAGCCGGATAAATTTACCCGCATAGAAAGTCTGTTGGACCCGCTGCACCGCAACGGGCAGCTATACCTGAATGAAGAGGAACAGAACAACCCGCACATGGAGCGCCTTGCCGAGCAATTCATGCTCTTTGCCCCCCGCAGCCGCGGTCACGACGATGGACCGGATGCTGTAGAAGGTGCAGTTTGGAAAATAGGTGATATGTTGGGAAGGGGCACGGGGATTGTTACGTTTGGGAGAACGGATAGAGAGAATCGGTGGTGATGCAAATAGGATGGATGCGGGTAGAGATTGATTATAGTGATTCATCATTTGCTCAATAAAGAAATATAGTACAAGCGAGCGTGGCAACGGATGTTTAATAGCAGTAATAAAGCTAAGTACCCAGAATCTTTAATTCATTGTCTGATTTCCACCTCTCCATCTCCCCGTAATATAGCCAAGCGTTGAGACAGAACCAAGGCACAAAGCCAGTTTTAGAGAAGAATTTTGGTGGCTGTTTTTCTGAAATGTTGCATAAAATTGGCTAATTTTGGTTAGAACTTAAGCATTTTGAAAAATGAGTACAGCGGAATTGAAAACCGATTTATTGCAAAAAAATCGAGGGCTTAAACGCTAATCAGATTTAGGAGGTGCATGGGTTGGTTCAAAATTACTTTAACAGTACTGATACCTATGAAGACTGGAATCAATTAAGTATAACCCAAAAGAACAATATTGAACCTGGAATCAAACAGGCTGATGCAGGCATTACTAAACCATTAGCAGAAATAACTTCAAGGCTAAGGATGAAATACGGGATTAATGGATAAACAAGTTAAATTAATAGCCATTGCCGAAAATGATCTTGAGCATATTGCAGGTTGTATTATTTAAAATTGGGGAATAGCTGTGTGTGAAGAATTTATTGCCAGGTTTGAATAGGTTTGCAGGGTAATATCCTCTTCTTTTGGTCTTTAACTATTAATAAATACAATGTATAAAATCAGAAAGTGAATTCTTACAAAACAGAACAAAATTTATTTCAGGGAATTTGCCAAAGAGATAGAGATCATTACAATTTTTGATACAAGACAAGATCCAAATAAGTTGACTGTGTTATTAGGTGGGCATTGATCATCTTCGTTATTTGATTTTACCAGTTCCACCTCTTCAAAAAAATCTTACTTTTGCCGCATGATTGCCACACTGGAGCAAGCCACTAAGCTGGGACTTAGGGAAGAAGAATTCGAAAAAATTAAGGAGATACTGGGGCGTACCCCCAATTTTAATGAAACTGCCATGTACTCTGTGATGTGGAGTGAGCATTGCAGTTATAAAAACTCCATTAAGTGGCTGAAAACACTTCCGCGCGATGGTGCCAAGCTGCTTGTGAAGGCTGGTGAGGAAAATGCAGGCCTGGTGGATATAGGTGATGGCTTGGGCTGCGTATTCAAGATAGAGAGCCATAACCATCCTTCGGCAATTGAGCCGTTCCAGGGAGCGGCTACCGGAGTAGGGGGCATACACAGGGATATATTTACGATGGGTGCACGGCCAATTGCCTCGCTCAACTCATTGCGGTTTGGCAAGGTAGACAATCCAAAAACCAAATGGCTGATAAAAGGCGTGGTAAAGGGCATAGGCCATTATGGCAACTGCTTCGGAGTGCCTACTGTGGCTGGTGAGGTATATTATGAAAGCTGCTACCAGACCAATCCTCTGGTGAATGCCATGAGCGTAGGGGTGGTGAAGCTGGGGCAGACGGTATCGGCAACATCGCATGGTGAGGGCAACCCTGTATTTATTGTGGGTGCATCGACGGGTAAGGATGGTATAGGGGGCGCTTCCTTTGCATCGGCCGATATCAATGAAAACAGCGCTGAATCGCTGCCAAGTGTGCAGGTAGGCGACCCGTTTGAAGAAAAGAAACTGCTGGAGGCCTGTCTGGAAATGATACCGGGCGGCGCACTGATAGGGATGCAGGATATGGGAGCGGCAGGCATTACCTGCAGCACCAGTGAAATGAGCGCCAAGGGCGAGCATGGCATGATCATTCACCTGGACAAAGTGCCTACCCGCCAGAGCAATATGAAACCCTGGGAGATGCTGCTGAGTGAAAGCCAGGAGCGCATGCTTATAGTGGTGAAGAAGGGCAGGGAAGATGAGGTGCAGAAAATATTTGATAAATGGGACATTCACTGTGTGCAGATAGGCGAGGTAACGAAAGATCTGAACCTTAAGTACTATATGAATGGCGAACTGGTGGCTGATGTGCCTGCCGAAAGCCTGGTACTGGGTGGCGGAGCGCCGATATATGAACGCGAGTGGAGGGAACCTGCCTACTTTGAAGAGATCAAAAAATTTAATGCCGATGACATAAAGGAGCCTGCTGACCTGAAAGAGGTGGCATGGCAACTGGTGCAGCTGCCCAACATTGCCAGCAAACGCTGGATTTATGAGCAGTATGACAGCATGGTGGGGACAGGCAATACACACACCAATGAGCCAAGCGATGCGGCAATAGTACGGGTACATGGATCGGCAAAAGGGCTGGCCATGACTACCGACTGCAACAGCCGCTATGTATGGGCAGACCCTTATAAGGGCGCCATGATAGCGGTGAGTGAAGCTGCAAGAAACATAGTATGCAGCGGCGGATTACCTGTGGCTATTACCAACTGCCTCAACTTCGGGAATCCATACAATCCAGAGGTGTATTATCAGTTTGTAAATGCCATTAAAGGTATGGGCGAGGCCTGCCTGAAATTTGATACTCCGGTTACGGGCGGTAATGTGAGCTTCTACAACCAAAGCGAAGATGGGCCTGTATACCCAACGCCTACAATAGGCATGGTGGGTGTGCTGGATAAGCTTAGCCAGAAAATGAGTTTAGGTTTTAAACATTCCGGCGATAGTATATACCTGGTAGGCGTGAACAGGAATGACATCAATTGCTCTGAGTACCTGCACCATCTGTGTGGTGTTACGCATAGTCCGGCGCCGCATTTTGAGCTGGAAGAGGAGTACCAGGTGCAGCAGGCTATAAGCAGGGTGATCAGTGAAAAACTGGTGAAGTCGGCACATGACATTTCGGAAGGCGGGCTATATGCCTGTATGCTGGAGTGCGCTATGGTCAATGGCCTTGGTTTCACATTGCATACCGGCAGCGGTATCCGTAAGGATGCAGTACTATTCGGCGAGGCGCAAAGCAGGGTAGTGGTAACTGTAAACCCCGACCTGCACGGGCTGTTTGAAGCAGAGCTGAAGGGTGTACCTTTTACACGCATCGGACATGTAAATGCCAACAGCGAGATAATTGTAGACCATGAAAGCTGGGGTTTTGTGGCAGATTGGAAAGAGGGGTATGATACAGCGCTGGAGAAACTACTTCAGTAATTGATGAATAAAATTTAATGGATTATAAGCCATTTATTTGAGTAGCTGGAGGTTTTACCACCGGCTACTCACTTTATAACCCTTCAGACATCGTTAATAATCCTTTTTCCATTAATGAGAACCAACTATTGAAGTACATCTTCATTACTTAATGTTCTGCAATAATTTGCCAATAATTTTTTTGCCTCTTCTTCATTATTTACATGTTCAGCTATAAACATTTTTGCCGCTAATTATTTGCATAAAAAATGTATCAGAAACTAAGTGTCAGTATAGTTGTGAAATCAAAAAATTGCCATTGTATTGTCATTGTAAATTTTATGTCTTTGCCCAAATTCTTGTACTCAATTCATTCTTTTACTCCTGTACAATTATTTTAGTTTTGCCATTAAACTTTCCCGGTTCAAAGCATCTAATTGATTCAAAACCGAACAAATTTTAATGGTTAAAAAAGGTTTGCCAACTTTTTATTTTATAGTACTTTTTGCACTTATCCTTCCCTTATCCTTAAAGTCCCAGATTTATCCTGCCGATGGAAGCAAGCTTCATTTC
The DNA here is from genome assembly GCA_903904855.1 of uncultured Bacteroidota bacterium. GTDB lineage: Bacteria > Bacteroidota > Bacteroidia > Chitinophagales > Chitinophagaceae > Nemorincola. The sequence goes on from CAIVEH010000126.1 coordinate 7,274, forward strand.
AGGCTGATTGGGTTTCGCTTTGCTGATGCGGTAGCTGCCACTAGCTACCGCCTTGAGATTGCAGAAGGAAACATTAATAACGAGGACTCATTTAATAATAAGATTGTAAAGACCATTGAATGCAATAGCGATAGTGTTATTGCTGAGGTGCCTTCTTTTGGCAGTCAGTACACCTGGCGCTGTGTGTATAAATCTGGCAAGGTAGCATTTACAAAATCCGCCTTACACCATTTTTCTACCTTAATCAACTCACAGATTAATACGGGCCAGTTTCATTTTACAGTTACGGATACATCAAAGAAATACAAGGACTACTATATATTCCTTGATGACAATAAAGCTATTTATGACATGAAAGGGAATCCGGTATGGTTTATGCCTGATATAGATGGAATAAAAGTAACACCAAGAGACCTCAAACTCTCACCCGCCAGCACTATAACATTTTTGTTTGACCCGCTTTATGAGATCAGTTATTATGGCGATGTTTTATGGAAGTCGCCGGAAAATGCTACGGTAAGCGACAGTTATTCTGAAAGTTTTAATCATGAGTTTACGCGGTTAGCCAACGGGCATTATATGGTTCTTGGTCAGGATTCGGGTATTGTCAGAATCACTAATGATCAAGCAGATGCCAGAAGCAAGGATGAAGTTAAAAAAATGCAGTGTGGAACAGTAATAGAGTATGATGAAAACGGACATATAGCATGGTCGTGGAAGTCGTCGAAATACTTTTCTGAAAACGGCATTCGTTACAACAGGTTCTCAATTCCAGGTGAACTCTCAGATGCGCACATAAACTCCTTCTTTTTCGATGAAAAGAGTTTTAATCTTTATGTAGGGTTCAAAAACATTAGCCGCATAATAAAAGTAAAATATCCTGAGGGAAAAGTGCTGAATGACTATGGTGACAATAATAAACTACCAGCGGCAGATAATGCAATTGCATCGTTCAGCGGGCAGCATGCGTGCAGGCACTCTGATAATGGTTATCTGTATCTGTATAATAATAATTTCGATAGCCAGGCTCCTTCATTTCCCAGGATATTGGTTGCAACTGAACCCGGAACTAAGAGTGGCAAATTAAAAAAAATATGGGAGTATGATTGTGCCATTCCTGGAATCAACATCAACGACAGGGGGATTAATGATTTCAGAACCGGTGGCAATGTGATTGAATTGCCGGACCAATCTATGTTTGTGTGTATGAGCAGCACAATTTATACCAGATTATTCATTGTGAACAGAGACAAAGAGACTTTGTGGAGCGCTCGGCTGGAGAAATGGAATGAAACGGATAAAAAATGGGTAGGGGCATTTCAGTACCGGGCAAGCATATGCAGCAGGGAAGAAATGGATCGGTTGATTTGGAACCATTCCTCAGGCAAGGAGCATAAAATTATACTGAATTACTGAACCGGTGTTTCGTAGCAAACCTGCGCCCATGCTACCTGGCCCGACATTGGGGGATTCAGTTTTCGCACGGCTACCCTGATCTTTTCTGACAAGGGGAATTGCACTTTCAGGGCATTGTAAATATTGAGTACAAAGGATTCCAGCAACTGACCGGGTTGATTAAAAACTGAAGTAACTGTGCTATGAATAATAGTATAATCGGCATAAGGCCATGGTTGGGCATCGGGCAGCCAGATATCTACATCGGTTTCGAAAATATTGCCGAGGATATGTTCCTGCGGGTAGAGGCCAATAGGAGCATGTATTTTTATTCCGTGGAGGGAGACAGTGAGCATTTTTTCAATTGTTAGTCGTTAGTAGCAAGTATTTAGTCTAAAGTCTATAGTTGTATAACTATTAGTGTAAAGTTAGTGCCTTATCTTAAGGAAACCTGGTAGCGATCGCATAAGGGTCGGCGGGCACTTCATATCTTTTATTGCTTTCGGGCTGCAATGTATTCAGATTATATACCGAATACCAACCAGGTCTGGTAGAACCACCAATTACATGATGTGGCGCCGGGCCATTAGGGTCTACATTTCTGCTGGGAACAATGATGATACTATCCAGCTCATCAACAGTTATATCATGAGGTTGAAAGAAATCGCCGTATAAAACCTTGACTGTATCCAGCGTAGTCATATTAATAACATATACCGATCCCCGGCAGTTCAGCCGTGGGTTATTTGCATCTTCCTGGCAGGCTATAAAAAGGTAATTCTTTGATATAGAAACATCCATTTCCTGAGGCATTGCCCCAACCGGAATTGCTTTTATCAGAGCATCTGTATGCCTGTCATAAACGCGCAAATAGTTGTTATTAACGTTAGTTGGGTCGGGGCAGGTAACAAAGTATTTTGAATTATCGGGTGATATTTCAATCTGGTGGGGTTGTCCGCTTGCCGGAATGATCGGCCTGTAGACAGGGTTGCCATGATTATCGAAGGCATATTTTATGACCGAAGTTGATAAGGTGGCGTAAAAGGTATCGAAAGTAGAATTGGCAGCTAATCCATGAGGTGCGGGTATTATTGAGGACGCTCCTGCACCACCCCCATTCCAAGGGCCAATGGATTTGTTACGGGTTAACTGCATAGATGATGTGTTCACAGCCAGGATACAATTTCCTTCCCAGCCACTGACAAGGAAAGAAGTATCTGAAGGTGAGAGTAACAGAACACTCCATCCGCCGCCTGACCCAAGTGAAGTAGAACTACCTGCATTAACAAAGCCTGCAACAGTATCCGTAGTAACATCCATTTTCTGAACGTAATTTCCCGAATAAAACGGGACATAAGCATATTTGCCATCACCCGATATTTCAACATCATGTGGCGCCTGGTTTAATAAATCCCCGATAGGAATTTCCCGCATGACCAAACGACTTTTCGCATCAATAACCGTCATGAGATTAACATACTGTTGTTGCTGGGTGAGATAGATTTTCTGTCGTGTAGCCGGGTTTGAGCCAAATGGAATATTACCATTTTTATCAGGTGCTCCCTGTGCTACCCAGTTGGCTAAGATTCGGTATTCGGTAGCGGAGATAGACGCAGGTAAATGCCCCGGATCATTGACTACAGTACCCAGGCTGGCATCGGTGCAAACGTAATAAAGCAAGGGGCTATATTTGGTGCTGTAAGCTACTACAACTGCACCACTTACCCCTCCCTGAAACAGATGGTCCCAGGTATCGAGGAGCAGTTCGCCTGCATTCTGGTAGCTGGCCTGGTTGTGGCAGCCGGCATTGGTGCATTTGTTCAGAAATATGGCTGCAACAGAATCGGGGTAGTTACCATCTGGTTTAACCGGTGTAATATGTGGTTTATGTGTGCAAGAAGCTACAAGCGAAATAATTAAAAAGGCGGATACTGTAACTGCCAGGACAAAACGTTTCATACACCTGCTTATTTTTCATAAAATTAAATAATTAAATCCAGAACGTGTTTTCCAGGCTTTTATTTTACCTGACGAGCATTACTACAATGTGCAGCAAAATATATCTTGATGCAAACTGTATTATCTTGCGAGGATATTGATGAAAAATCTACCCCTGATATTTTTACTGCTGGTTTTTGCGCCATTTGCCGTAAGTGGCCAGGAATATAATGTCAAGGGTGAACTTAGAACACCCTGGAAACACTCATTTGGTGAGACACAGTATATCTTAGATACGGGAAAATGGGACCACAAAGCAATAATAGACCGGATAATTATAGAGGGCAATACCGTTACGCGCAGCAGTATAATATTTCGGGAAATAGGCATACATGAAGGAGATAGAATCGATGTTGACTCTATAGAATTTTATAAAGCTCAGGTCAAACTCAGGCTGCTTAATTTGCAGTTGTTTAATGAGGTGGATCAAACCATAGCTGAAAGAAAAATGGGCTTGTCAATCTGTTGGACTATTAAAGTTAAAGAACGGTGGCCTGTTATTCCTTCAGTTACCGTTCAGTTTGCCGACAGGAATTTCAATACCTGGTTTGTAAAGCAAAACCACGATCTGAGGCGTGTAAGCGCTGGGCTGACACTTACCGATAAAAACTTCAGAGGGAACCTGGAAACGCTTGCAGTTACTGTGCAGGGGGGGTATACCCAAAAGCTAGGAATCAGCTATATGAGGCCTTATGTGAATAAAGGGCAAACCAATGGTGCGGGATTCTGGTTCAGTGTATCGCAAAGCAGGCAGGCCTTTTTCATTACTGATTCCAATAAACTGGATTATACCGGTGGTTATACAGGACCGGTAATTCTGAGGCAGTATGAGGGGGGTATCGGCTATATTTATCGCCCGGGATATGCTTCACGGAATATCTTTCAGTTGAATTATAAGGACTATAGTGTGGGTGATACCATCATTAAACTTAACCCTGATTATTATACCAAAGGAAGTACTCATGCCCGTTTCTTTGAGCTGTTTTACCGGTATGAATATAACGGAGTGGACAACTGGAACTACTCACTTAAAGGGTACAAGCTGGTGGCGATAGCAATAGCGCGTAAGGGAATGGAAGGGCTGGATTTTCAGAGCTATGCCAATGTTGAGGCGGGGAGGTATGGCAAGGTAGCCCCGTGCTGGTATTATTCTGCAATTTTCAGGGGTAGGCTGATATATCCGCAGGACCAGCCATATTACTTCAGGGGAGGATTGGGAACACAGACTGATTATGTGAGGGGATATGAATATTTCATAATTGACGGCAGCCATTATGGCCTGGTGCGGCTGGACATCAAGAGAGAACTATTCAACCATACATGGTCATTTCCGTTAAAATATTTTACAGCAATTCCATTGCGTATCTATCCGAAAATCTTTGCTGATGCGGGTTATATAAACAGCCCTTTGCCGGGAAACAGCTTTTTGAGCAACCGGATTTTATATAGTTATGGAGCGGGAATTGATGTGGTTACACTTTATGATGTGAAAATCAGGCTGGAGTTTGCAAGGAACCAATTGAATCAAAATGGGTTATATTTACACTTTAATAGTGAGTAAAATAGTCGTAAGTCGTAAGTCATAAGTCGGAAGTTTGCGCATTAGGAATATAATGTGCCAAACTTTTAGCGATTCCTGGTTTTCAGCCCTCGACTTAATACTTACGACTAATGACTTACGACTTAATTTTATGCTTGTAGCACTATATAACAGGACATTTGAGCAGCAGGATATACCTATTCTTCAGAGGATACTGGAATTGCTGGAACTTCATAAAATGCAACTGGTCTTCTATAAGGAGTTTTATGAAAGGATACAAAGCCATATCCCGGCTATAACCAATCCCCGACTATTTACCGGTAAAAAGGACCTGCCACTACATACCGATATGCTGTTCAGCCTAGGAGGTGATGGCACTATGCTTGATGCAGTTTGTTTTGTGGGTAATTCAAATATACCCCTGATAGGAGTAAATATGGGCAGGCTGGGCTTCCTGGCGGCCATTCCGGCTGATGAGGTAGAAGTAGCAATTATGTCATTGGTAAAAGGATCATATACACTTGAAAAAAGAACATTGATACACCTGGATTCCAGTGTACCCTTATTCAACAATTCGCCATTTGCACTCAATGAATTTAGTATACACCGGCAGGATACATCATCTATGATCAAAATTCATACGTATCTTAATGGTGAATTTCTGAATACATACTGGGCAGATGGACTCATAGTGGCTACACCCACAGGATCGACCGGATACTCGCTTAGTTGTGGTGGCCCGGTTGTTTTTCCGCAGACATCAAGTTTTGTGATTACGCCTGTAGCGCCGCATAATCTTAATACCCGCCCTATTGTGGTGCCAGATGACAATGTAATCTCCTTTGAAATAGAAGGCAGGACAGAACAGTTTTTATGCACACTCGATGCCCGTACCGAAATAATCAGAAGCTCGGTTCAGCTTGCCGTAAAAAAAGAAAATTTCCTGGTATCGCTGGTCAGGCCCGATGAGCATAATTTTCTGAAAACCATACGCCAGAAATTGTATTGGGGCATAGACCGGAGAAATTAACTAAAAGCAATATTCAGGGATTTTCGGGTAAATATTGATACGGTATTTTTTTTTTCAATGAAATATACCTAATTTTCCGTAAAATAGATTATTTTTAATTCTATGAGCAGACAGGCCAGCTTTGATTGGTTGTGCAAACAATATTGATCACTTTTATTTTTACTAGGGAACAAAATAGTTAACAGGTTTTATTTTATGCGTATGAAAAAAATTTATCTTTTATTCTTATTGTGTTGTTTCAGTTTCGCTTCCTTTGCACAGGTTGCGGTTACTTTATGGGCTAATGCAGCTTCAGGAACTTATAAAACCGGCAATTCAACAGCTACCACCCGTACTGATAATACGATAGTATCAACTGCAGCCACACAACGTGGATATGCGGTTTTTGACCTCACTGCAATACCCGCAGGGTCTATGATCAATTCATGTACTATAGGTTTTTATACAAATACATATGGTGGTTCCGGAACGGCTTCTGGATGGAATACCTATGGTTATGCAGGTGACCTGTCGACAGTGACTACAGCAGCCACGCTCTTTGCAGATATGGTTGCAGGAACTTCACTTACAACTGCAACATATGGTACAGTTACCGGTAACCAGACACTTGCTTCAACTGCCGCAATTACAGCATTTCTCCAGGCTAATATCGGAAATAAAGTGTCCATTTGTTTTACAGGCGGAGCTACCCGTATTTATACAATCGCTGGTGAAACCGGATCGATAGCAACCATTACAACAGCGGGTCATGCCCCTTATCTGGCTATCAATTATTGTCCGGCACCTACAGTTGTAACTGCAGCCGCCGGACCAAACCCTTTATGCCAGGGGGCTACACTTAATCTGACTGGTACAGGCGCTGGTACTGGTACGCTTACCTGGTTATGGACTGGCCCTGCCGGATTTACGTCGACGCTTATCAATCCTTCATTTACTACGGGGGCAGCCTCATCTGGTGTTTATACTCTTACTGTAACAAATACATGTCTTTCGGGTTCAGGTACAGCCAGTGCAGTAACTCCGTTTGTTACAGTTGATCCTACACCTTCTGCCATTACAGGCGATCCTGTTTGCACAGGCGGTACTGTTACCTTGTCATCCACTCCTGCCGGCGGAACATGGTCCAGCAGCTTGCCGGGTATTGCATCTGTAGGAACTGCTACAGGCATTCTTACAGGCGTGGCTCCTGGTACAACAACCATAACTTATACTTCACCTGCAGGATGTGTTAATACAGGTTCAGTAGTAGATAATGATCCTCCTGGTCCGATATCCGGATCTACGAGCGTATGTATTGCTAGTTCGATAACACTTACAGATGGAATGGCAGGAGGTATCTGGAGCGATGATGGTACCGGTATTGTTACAACTGTAGCGGGAACGGGTAATGTAACCGGTAATGCTGCCGGTACAGCAACAGTTTATTATACTACCGGAGGTTGTTTGCCTGCATCATATACAGTTACCGTTGTTGCTTTACCATCGGCAATTTCAGGGCCGACAGAGGTTTGTGTTGGTTCAAGTATTACCTTATCTGACCCTGATCCGGGTGGCACATGGAGCAGCAGCAATATTACTATGGCTACTACAGGTTCCTCAGGAGCTGTAGATGGTGTAGCTCCGGGATCACTGAATATCATTTATACGGATCCCGCTACTTCCTGCCATGCCGCATACCCCATAACAGTTAATTCATTACCAGCTGCAATTGGAGGCGTAACCAATGTATGTGTAGGTTCATCCATTACTTTGACTGATGCCACTCCAGGAGGTCTATTTTCAGGTGGCGGGACATTTGCTACTCTTGCTGGTGGTGTTGTAACCGGGGTCGCAGCTGGCCTGGCTGAAATAACCTATACCATGCCTGCTACAGGTTGCGATGTAACAACAATTGTGACTGTAAATCCTTTGCCAGCGGCGATAAACTCAGGAACTGGTTTAGTATGCCAGGGAGCATCAATTCTTTATTCGGATTCTGATCCGGGTGGCACATGGTCAAGTGCAAGTATTGCAGTTGCAACGGTTGGGATTGTCTCTGGTAGTGTAACAGGTACAGCACCAGGTGTTACTTCAATAATTTATACCCTTGCCACAGGTTGCAGTATCAGTGCACCGGTTACAGTGCAGGTAGCGCCGGTTTCAATTATTACAGCAGCGGGCCCAACAACTTTTTGTGCAGGAAACAGTGTTGTGCTCAACGGCTCAGCAGGAGCAGGTTATACTTACCAATGGAATGTGGGAGGCTCACCGATTTCCGGAGCAACTACATCTTCTTATACAGCCAGTGCCACCGGGCCATATACTTTAAGCATTACCAATACAATTGGTTGCGTAACAACATCAGCAGTAACAAACGTTGTGGATGGAATAACCGGTACTATAATAAACAGTTCACCTCTTTCATTTTGTATTGGCCAGAATGTTTTGCTGTACGCCAGTACGGGTGGGGTTGCTGGTACTATTACCTACCAGTGGAAACGGAATACTGTATCAATTGGAGGCGCAACAGACAGTACCTATAACGCTACACTGAGCGGCGATTACCTGTGTAACATAACTGTTTCGGGCGGTGCCGGGTCTTGCCCGGTAGTATCAAATTCTGTTACAGTTACAGTACACCCTCTGCCAACTCCAACAGTATCTTATACCGGATCAGTACTTATTACAGCAGCTGGCTATTCCGGGTATCAGTGGTATGAAAATACAGTAAGTATACCTGGCGCCAACAGTAATATATTAGCACCTGGATCGAACGGAAGCTATAAGGTACTTGTAACTGACGGGAATAGTTGTAAAGGATTTTCTCCTGCCTTTGCGCTCACAAATGTTGGTGTAAATGAGGTAGCTAGTCAGCCTGAAATAGTTATTACGCCTAATCCTGCATCAACCTGGTTGCATGTAGAATCTGAAGGTGATATTAAAGTAGTAATTACCGGGCTTGAAGGGAAAATAATTTATACTCAGACTGATGCCAGGGACATCAACGTAAGTACCCTTGCGAATGGCTTATACCTTATTACTGTATATGATACTAATGGGAACAGACTGGTAGTGAAAAAGTTTATTAAAGAATAAACCTTACTTTATAGGTTCGTTTTAAAGCTGCCCCAGAGGCAGCTTTTTTAGTAAAATCATTTTGTGTACCAAACACAATAACCGATTTTGATTTAACTGCCAGAGGGGTATGGAAGTAATACCGATTGGACTATAAAGGACGGCATGAAAAAATCTCATGCGAAGGCGCGAAGGCGCAATATGCAAACGTCATTTTTAAGGCCGCAAAGAATACCAATGCCGGTTTATAATGTCCATTTGGTATAACTTCCTGATAGTAGCAGCACTGAGCTCTGCGAAGGATGCACTTGCATAAAAACAGGCTCTGTAAATGTTTCTTATGCGCTTTTGGCAGTAGGTATTTCAGCCGCACATGAAAGGGTTTTATATTTTGCTGTGGGTGCTATTGATTCAATTTTACAGACTGCCACTGGCACTAAAGGTGTTCGATGGACCAGAACTGCTGTTATCGTAACTCCGGCAATTGAAGCAGGCATAAATTACTACAATGAGCACTATGACAGAGAATATATACCATGTTATAATTTTTGAGGGTCTGGGATTAAGTATAATTGTTTTGACATTAATTAGTGATTATGGAATTACTTTTATTAACCATATTTTTTGTAAAAA
>CAIVEH010000127.1 GCA_903904855.1 uncultured Bacteroidota bacterium
ATATGGAGGCTACAAAGGTGGTGCAGATGATGGAACAATAATTAGACGGAACAAAGTAAAATTCCATTTTGGTTCGTTTTAGATTTGACAACTTTTTGAAAGTTGTCAAATCTTATACTATTTAATATTTGAACAATAATTTTACTAACTATTAAATATACTTTATGACACGTATTCTGACCTCGTTATTATTATTGGTTTTGTTGCAACCGGCCATGGCCCAGCGCAAATACAACCGTACCAGTAACGATACCTTGCAGATATATACTGTGCGGGTGGAGGGTGGTAATTTCGACCTGGGTGCCGATGACGAGGCCGCCGACAGAAAAATGGCCCATAATGTTAAACTTCATGATTTTATCTTAGGCTCTTATGAGGTTACGCAGCACCAGTGGTTCGAAATAATGGGCAATAACCCATCTACCTCCAACCTTTGCCCCGACTGCCCCGTAAATAATGTTAGCTGGACAGAAGTACAGACATTTATTGAAAAGCTCAATGCAAATACCGGCCATCATTACCGCCTGCCCACCGAGGCCGAGTGGGAATATGCTGCAAGAGGTGGCGTAAAGGAGAAATTGATTAAAGAAAAAACAACCCCTCGCGGCGGTGTCAATGAATTCCTGATTGCCGATGATGCAAAGGGCGAAAAGAAAAGGATCAAGGAATTATCGGGCAAGCGTTATGCAGGCCGTAGCGCAGGGCCACAGAGTATTGCATGGTTTAAAGGCAATTCCAACGACCATGTTCATGAAGTAGGCCGCAAGCAACCCAATGAACTGGGCATATACGATTTGTGTGGTAATGTTGAAGAATGGTGTTCCGATTTTTATGCCACTTCTTATGGCGGCAAACACCCTGTTGAGAACCCGAAAGGCCCTGCAAGTGGTAAATCTCATGTGGTTCGTGGTGGTTCTTTTGTAAGCGAATCCAACGAATTGATCATTACCCGCCGCGCTGCCTACCTGCCCGAAACCAAATCTGTTTCACTTGGCTTCAGGCTAGCAGAAGATGTAAAGTAATCAGCTTAATAATAATGACTTTTTAAAATTGCCTCATCCGTTCGGTGAGGCAATTTTATTTTTGGGGGTGGCTTGAATTACCACATTAGACATTAATCATCAGCATAATCCGAGTAATTGCGTGTTTAAATCTGTAATTTTCAAACTGCGCCTTCGCCACTCCTGCGTTAGTCTTTTCATCACACCTGAAAATTCTACCTTGGTTTAGCATTAGAGTATTGATGGCTTTGCGACCTTGTTTATTGCTCCAATATTAGTCGCTACATTTGCGCCTTCGCGACTTTGCGTGAGACTTTTTATCTCATCTCCAAATATTAGTATTAGAGTATTGATGGCTTTGCGACCTTGTTTATTGCTCCAATATTAGTCGCTACATTTGCGCCATCGCGACTTTGCGTGAGACTTTTTATCTCATCTCCAAATATTAGCTATAGTGTATGGATGGCTTTGCGACCTTGTTTATTACTCTAAATATTAGTCGCTACATTTGCGCCTTCGCGCCTTTGCGTGAGACTTTTTATCTCATCTCCAAATATTAGTATTTGATTATTGATGGCTTTGCGACCTTGTTTATTGCTCCAATATTAGTCGCTACATTTGCACCTTCGCGACTTTGCGTGAGACTTTTTATCTCATCTCCAAATATTAGTATTAGAGTATTGATGGCTTTGCGACCTTGTTTATTGCTCCAATATTAGTCGCTACATTTGCGCCTTCGCGACTTTGCGTGAGACTTTTTAGGCCATATTTATAGTATGCAGGCTCTATTATTTCCCCCTATCCCGAAAAGAATTAAAATTCATAACAAAAATATTTGGTCAGATACTTTAAATCACTACCTTTGCACTCCCCAAAGACCAAAAGGGTATTTTCAACATGCTGATAATAGATAGTAAAGATTGCGAAAACATTGACAAAGCGCTCAAAAAGTATAAGAAAAAATACGAAAAATCCCGTATTCTCAACCAACTTCGCGACCGCCAGTCTTTCACCAAGCCCTCAGTGCGCCGCCGCACCGAAATTCTGAAAGCTGTTTACAAACAGCAATTGAATAATGGCGAACTTGACGATTAATAAATAATAATTTAGTAACACCCTCCTTAGTGTTATTTAAAAATAAATTTGTACCCGCTACTGTAAATTTCGTACATTTACAATAGCGGGTTTACTATGTTCGACGAAAGGCTGACAGAATTTATAAATTACCTACGGTTTGAGAAACGATATTCTCCTCATACCCTTACTGCTTACCAGAACGACCTGGACCAGTTCCGCAGCTTTCTTCTTAAAAATTACGAACATACCGATCTCAACCTTATCTCCCATTTCCATATTCGCGGCTGGCTGGCCGGCATGAAGGAAGATAAACAAACCGCCCGCACCATCAATCGCAAAATATCAAGCCTCAACTCTTATTATAAGTATCTGCTCCGCCTCGGCATTACCGATAAAAACCCTGTGCGCATGTTGCACGCACAGCGCCTGCCCGAGCGGCTGCCGGTTTACCTCAAAGAGTCTGAATCTGAGCATCTGCTCCACGAGGTCGAATTCGATCCCGGCTTCAAAGGCCTAACCGACCGCCTCATCTGCGAGTTATTTTATGCCACTGGTATACGCCGCAACGAGCTCCAGCAACTCAAAGAAAAAGACATCGAATGGAGCCTCTGCCAGGTGCGCATACTCGGCAAGGGCAATAAGGAAAGGCTGGTACCCGTTAGTGCTGCCCTTATGGACAGTTTCAGGGATTACCTGGCCGAAAAACACAAATTAGAACAACATGACGACACCCATTTCTTTAACCTTCAAAACGGCACACAACTATATGCAGGATATATCTACCGGATAGTAACAAAATACCTGGGCCAGAGCACAACCCTGAAGAAGAAAAGCCCCCATGTGCTGCGGCACACATTTGCCACGCACCTGCTCAATAACGGGGCCAATATTCAGGCCATTAAAGACCTGCTGGGCCATAGCAGCCTGGCTGCCACCCAGGTATACACTCACAACAATATCGGCAAACTCAAGGAGATCCACCGGCAAAACCACCCGCGCGGATAACGATTTTTTTTTCACCACCCCGCAGGTAAATCGTCACTGCGGGTAAAATGTAACAACTATGAATGTACAAATTCAGACCGTGCATTTCGATGCAGACAGCAGACTACTGGAACATGTAAACGCGAAAATTGAAAAGCTCAAGACTTTCCACGACAAGATCATCGGACTGGAAGTATACCTGAAACTCGACAATAAGTCGCAGCAGATTAGAGATAAGGTCGCTGAAATTAAAGTACATGTACCCAAGCATTCTTACTTTGTAAAACACCAGAGTAAAACATTCGAAGAAAGTTTCGACCTGGCTTTCAATTCGCTTGTATCGCAGGTGAAGCGATCAAAAGAAAAACAACAGGTTTTCAATTAATGCTGATAATTACTGATGTATAACGGGCTGGCTCAATACCAGCCCGTTTTCATTTTATAAAGGATATCTTAAAAAATTTGTAGTCCGGGCCTAATTATTACTATTTAGCTTCAGTGGCAGAGCCTGCCCTGAGGTATCGAAGGGGCACGTTTCAGGTGCGGATATCTATCGAGCCTCCTGAGCGATGTCCGAATGAAGCTTGCCAAATAAAACCCACTCAAAACATACTATAAAAATGATCGTCATTGCGACGAAGGAAGCATTCTCACTAAATGATGGCAACAATCGCGTCCATCAGGATATTTGCACAAGCTCTCCTCCTTTTTTCAAGGAGGAGTACTCCCGGTGTCCCCGGGAGGGAGGTGGTTAATCTATTTTTTATAGAGGGGACCGGGTGAACGATCCGCCGTGGCGGAGAGTGCAACCAGGGGTGATCGAATCGCGCCCATCAGGATATTTGCACTAACTCTCCTCCTTTTTTCAAGGAGGAGTACTCCCGGTGTCCCCGGGAGGGAGGTGGTCATTTCTTTTTTTCAAAGAGGGGACCGGTTGAACGATCCGCAGTAGCGGAGAGTGCAACCAGGGGTGATCGAATCGCGCCCATCAGGATATTTGCACAAGCTCTCCTCCTTTTTTCAAGGAGGAGTACTCCCGGTGTCCCCGGGAGGGAGGTGGTTAATCTTTTTTTCAAAGAGGGGACCGGTTGAACGATCCGCAGTAGCGGAGAGTGCAACCAGGGGTGATCAAATCGCGCCCATTTGGAAACTACATTATACCCCATCGGGGTAACCGCTTTGTAGAAATTAAAAAATAATGAATGATATGCTCCGTAGGAGCTACCCAATTCGCACACATCACGATACCCACCCTCACTCTATCAACCCCAGCTGTATCCCCTTCTTCACCAGCGCCGCCACATTCTTCACCCCCAGCTTCATCAGCAGGCTCAACCTATGGTTATCCACAGTGCGCTTGCTCACAAACAGCTTTTCCGCTATCTGCTGACTGGTCAGGTCAGAAGCTATGTACTGCAGAATTTCCTTTTCACGGCGCGAGAGGATCGGAGCAGCAGATACCTGTTTCTTCGCCTGCAGGGTATCCCTGATCACCTTGTCTTTCAGCGACAGTTCAAGATATTGCTCACCACTATTCACTTTCCGTATTGCATCCACCAGAATCTCTTCACGCGTTGTTTTCAGTATATAACCCATAACGCCCTTGCGCAGCATATTCTTTATGTAATACACATTGTCTTCATTGGTAAGGGCCAGCATCTTTATTTGCGGATATTGTTCACTGATGATCTCCGCCAGTTCATCCCCCGTCTGCCCCGGCATATGAATATCCAGCAGGAGCACATCCGGCACTTCAGTTGCCAGCCCCGCCATCAGTTCCTTACCATTGGTATAACTGCCCGATATCACCATATCCGCACTATTAGCCAATATATGGTGCAGCCCGTTTATCACCAGCGGATGGTCATCAGCAATAGCAATTTTGATACCCATTTTCATACACAATAACATTAACCTTAGAAATAAACGAAAAAACCATAGCCCACGGTTTCAACCGTGGGACAACAAAAAAAATTGCACCCTAACCGTTTCAACGGTTTATAGAACGCACGTTAACGGTTGAAACCGTTATTTATTCCTCTTTTAAAATCACATGGTTAAAACCGTCAGCTATGTGGCGGGTTATTAAAATCTGGCACTGGCCTGCACTAAGCCTTGTGTGTCGCCAACCCCTAAGCAATTTTATGCTGCATTCTTTCTTACGCCAGATGTAGTTTTCTTTTTACTTCCGGGTATCTGTTTCTTTTTTGGGGCTTCCTCGTACTTTATATAATTAATTTCGGCCAGCGCAGAACGTTGAATATAATCGTCAAGATTTTTGAACAGCCCTTGCTCAATAAGCCACTGAGCTTCCGCCAGTTCGGTTTCGCTTTGAATTACATATGGTATCGTTTCCTTACTGTATTCTTCTTTTAATTTAATAGCCAATCCGGAGCATTTACGCAAAAACCATCACTTCACTTTCTGTTCGGGAAAGGGGTATATTTATCCCTTCTTCTTTTAAACCTTCCAGGTGAAACTGAATAGCTTCATACATGTTCTTTTCCACTTCTTTTTTGGTTCGGCCTGTTGCCACACAACCATCTAAATCAGGGCTATACGCACTGAACCCGGTTTCGGTTTTTTCTATAATAACTAAAAATTTGTTCATTATATGGCGATTTACAATTGTGCTTGTTTTAAAATACTGGCTACCGATCCCTTAGCAATATCATCCGAAAGTTTATGGTTAGTGATGTTGATTAAATAAAGTACAC
>CAIVEH010000128.1 GCA_903904855.1 uncultured Bacteroidota bacterium
CCTGTATATAGATCATTTCAAAAAGAAAATTAATGAAACCAACCTGGGCCTTAATCCCAAGCAGGTAAAACAATTGCAGACTTATAAGAAAAACCTGCTGGATGGCATTGATTATTACAATGAACTGGTTTCATCATTCAAAAAAGAAAGCAGTCAGTATATTGCCACAATGAAGGAAGAACTGGAAAATGCAGCAGCAGCAGTATCTATGCAGAATCTTTCATTAACATTTGCTCCAGTAACTGCAGCCTGATTGATAGGGAAATTCAAAATTGCAAATTGGGAAAAGCATGCATCAGCTTTTTTTATGACCTAAATCATAAAATAGGAGCAGGCTGCCCGGTACCTTTGAACACACCAATTTTGGCTGGCAATTGCTTCCTGTTTAAAGTTGAATTCTGAGTCTATGAAGTTTCGGTTGTGGCTGATTTTATTTATAGGTTTCCTGGTTTACACATGCTTGGTTTACAGCTATTGTGACAAAAATAGTTTACCTGGCAATACCCCCGATAATCATGTTGTGGCTGGCTGGAACACATGGCAGGAGAAAAACTGCCAGAGTTGCCATCAGATATACGGATTGGGTGGGTATCTGGGCCCTGATTTAACCAATGCTGCATCCGCGCCGGGTAAGGGTGAAAATTATATGAAAGTTTTTATACAGTTTGGTACCGGCAAAATGCCCAATTTTCACCTGAGCGATTCAGAGACAAATAACGTTGTTGCATTTCTCAAATGGGTGGACAAAAGCGGTAAAAATACAGTACCAAAAGAAAACGTAACATGGACAGGCAATTACAACCTGGATAACTGATGCAAAAACACCTCCGTCTATATTTTATAACTGCACTTTTACTCTTATCTGCTACAGTTCTGTTCGGAATGCTGGCATCATGGGCTTTTTTATACCCTGAGACCTACAACCAATACATGCCATTTTATCAATTAAGACCTTTCCATGTATCTGCTGCATTGTTCTGGATCATTTCAGGCGCCACAAGCTGCATACTCCTGTTTAAAAAAGAATCACTTGCCGGCAGCAGTTCTGTTGTGCTTGAACAACTGTTTATCTATACCTGGATCGGAACCATAATTGCAATATTCGTTTGTTATGGACTCAAAAAATTCGGTGGCAGGGAATACTGGGAGTTCCCCCCTGTTCTTGGCTTACCGCTGCTGGTAAGCTGGCTCCTGCTTATGGGCGCTTATTTTATACCACTACTGAAAACCAAAGGCAATAAACCAATGTATGTGTGGATGTGGACCACCGGTATGTTCTTCTTCCTCGTTACTTTTATTGAGCAGAACCTGTGGCTTGTTCCGTGGTTCCGGCAGTCATATCTCAGGGAACTGACTATACAATGGAAGGCTAACGGAGCCACGGTTGGGGCCTGGAACCAGATGATCTATGGAACATCACTTTACCTGATGGTAAAAATCAGCGGCGATGTAACTAAAGCACAAGGCAAAACTGTTTTCTTTTTCTACATGCTGGGACTGAGCAACCTGATGTTCAACTGGGGGCACCATATTTACAACGCACCTTCGGCATCATGGATACGGGATACATCCTATATCATCAGCATGACGGAATGGCTCTTTCTTATACGAATGCTCCAGGGTTTCCGCAGCACACTGGAGGAGGGCCGGAAATTAAAACACCTGATAACTTACCGGTTTCTGATTGCTTCTGAATTTTGGGTTTTTGTTAATCTGTTGCTTACCCTTGCCATGTCGGTACCGGCTATTAACAGGTATACCCATGGCACACATATTACAGTAGCGCACTCAATGGGCGCAACTATTGGCATTAATACAATGATTTTACTGGCAGGTTTCAGCTATATTCTGGAGATAGACCAGAAGAGTGAACGCATCCGCAAAACGATCATTGCCAATTTCTGGCTTTGCCAGGTAAGTCTTGTGGCATTCTGGATTACACTTATAGCTGCAGGTATAATAAAGGGCTACAGAACCACAGCGCTAAATCTTACCAGCTTTCAGGAAATAATGATGCCGGTAATGCCTGCTTTAAAAGCATTTTCCATTGCAGGAATAGGAGTTGTAATCAGCCTTGTGATTATCTCGGTGGTTTATATCAGACAGGCTATCCGGTTCAAAGAGGCTTAAAAACAAAATTGCTTCCCCTTAGAGAAGCAACTACTATTTGGAAGTTACTATTATTCAGCTTTATTACTATTGTGCAATCTTAATATCAGGCTGGAAGATAATTTTCGACTTTACGGAATTAGAGATCAGACAGGCCGCTTCCGATTTATTGAGCACCTTCAGAGCCTTTTCCATATCTTCTTCCCTCAGTATAGTCAATGAAGGTACAAGCGTAATCTCGCTCATAATATACCGGCCATCTACTATCTCCAGCTTGCCATACGATTTGGAACTGAATTTTTTAAATTCCAGTTTTGAATTCTCAGCTATTGAAAGAAAGGTAGTCATCAGGCAACTGTTGACAGCAGCGGTAAACAAATGTTCGGGCGACCATACTTTCTCAATGCCCTTAGGAAATTGTGGTGGTGTGGCAACCTGCATTTCATCATTCAATTCGGGTGAATACAGAATCCCTATTCTGTCATGGATCCAGTTCAGATCTACCTCATAACTATGTTCTACACTCATTTTGAATAATATTTAAGCATGCGAAAATGTTTGATGGTATTACTGCCCATGTGTCTATAATTTACTATAAAGGAGCAGCCATTTCCAATCAGAGTACAAAGTACTCCAACATTCAACTTATAAATAATGATCAATATCATACCTAAAGATGACTAAGTTCATAATCGAAGGGTAACAAATAGGGTAGTATTGCAATGTGAAACTATATATAAGAGCCTAAAAAGACAAGGCAGTCTTTTTAACTCTCATAGAATAGTAAAAAAATGAAGCCGGATTTTACAAATACCCGGCCCAGTATTGGAAAGTATCAAGGCTCAAACAAAAAATTGCCGGCATGAAGAATTTTGGTTACCATAAAATTTAATTATATGTTTTCAAAAACTTGCGAGTATGGCATCAGGGCAGTGATTTATATTTCTGCTACAGGAACTGCTGAAAATAAAATAGGAATTGCAGACATCAGCGCCAATATTGAGGCGCCGGTACATTTTACTGCCAAGATATTGCAACCACTGGTTCATGCTGATATTATCAGTTCGAAAAAGGGAGTGAACGGCGGATTCTATATGTATCCGAAACAGAAATTGAGAACGCTGATAGAGGTAGTGCGCGCTATTGACGGAGATGTGTTATTTTCGGGCTGTGGAATGGGCCTGAAAACATGCTCTGATGAAGAGCCCTGCCCAATGCACGATAAGTTTAAAGCCATCAGAAACAGTCTTAAAACCATGATGGAACAGACTTCCGTTGAAGACATGGCAGTTATGTTGAAAAACGGAAGAACATTTATAAGAAAAGAAGAATTACAGGCACATGAATAAAAGCAAACAATTATGGACCACAATTGCTTTAATTAATCTTTGCATAGTTGCCTTGCTTGGTGTTACACTGAGAAGTAAGATACTTTTCCCGTTACATGGAATTGAGTTTAACAATATTCTTCATGCCCATTCCCATTTTGCATTTGCCGGATGGATTACCCTGTCGTTGATTACCCTTATGGTGTTTGAAATACTGCCGGAGGATTTCAACCGAAAAAAAAGTTACAAAAATTATCTTGCAGGAATCCTGCTTACATCCGCAGGTATGCTGGTAACCTTTCTTTACCAGGGTTATGGGCTGTATTCCAATATCTGCAATATCCTCTTTATTATGGCTACTTACGGTTTCAGCTTTGTATTTATAAAAGACATACTGAAGACGAATACCGACAAAGCGGTAAAGACTTTAAGTATATCGGCCCTTGCCTGTCTTGTATTGTCTTCAGGAGGACCCTTTACACTGGCCGGAATGATGGCTACCCATTCGCACGACAACCTCCTGTATAAAGACACGGTATATACCTACCTGCACTTCCAGTATAATGGTTTTTTTACACTTACTGTTTTTGCATTATTACTGAACGCCCTGTATAAAAATTTCACAGAACATCAATTGATCAAGGTGCGGATTTTTGCCAACCTGGTAAGCATTTCTATCATCCCTACTTTGTTTATTTCTTATCTGTGGCATTATACCAATCCACTAGTTTATACTGTTGCAGGTATCGGCATATTTTTGATCATTACTTCTATTGTTTACTTCTTTATTGCACTCCGGTCCATCAAGGACCATCGTTTTACGATATTGCCATTCATCAGGCATATTGGGGTACTGTCCATTATCGCCTTCCTGCTTAAATCACTGCTACAGACAGGCACCATTATCCCCTCTCTTGGCAAACTGGTGTATGGCGACCGGGCCATTATCATTGGCTACCTGCACCTGGTATTGCTGGGATTTGTTACCTTGTACATCCTTGCCAATTTCATGTATTCAGGTATCCTCGATGCTACATCAAGGTTTACCCGTTATTCTGTAAGGGTATTTGCAGGAGCCATTATTACCAATGAAGTAGTACTGATGACTCAGGGCTTTGGTAATATGCTCATGGTCAGTTACAGCATTTATACCTGGCTGCTTTGGGGTGTTGCCATTTGGCTGTTTACAGGAGCAGTAATGGTATTTATTTCGAGGATGAAAAGCCGATCTGCTGCGGCATGATATGCAAAATTAATACCGGGTTGTTCAGAAAATCACTACTTATTGCCTTCAAATAATAAAACACCCACCCGGTTGATGTGCTCCTTTAGCTCTTGATTTGAAATCTGGTGGTATATGGCTATGTCAAAAAGGTAAGGAAGGTTTAGATCATAAAGTTTTTGTGATATTTCATTCAGTAAAGTCAGGTTAAGCCTTTCCCCAGCCAGGCAGATATCAATATCAGATCCTTCCCTGAAATTACCTTTTGCCCTTGAGCCATATAATATCACTTTCTTTACTTCAGGAAATGATGCAAATACCGAGGTAATTCTATTTACATCCACTGCATCAAGGCCATACATCATAAAAGCCCTTCCATTTTTTGTTGTAAAGCTATAAATTGAGCATAATAATACCAGGTTATTTTATCGGCAATCTCTCTGGCAGTACTTTCATTATAGGTATGGCTTGATTTTATCCGGCTATCCAGCATATCCATCCATATTTTACCTTCACTGATCAGTCCCCGGTTGAATGCAATCTGAATTGCATCTCTGCTGCCAAGGATATTTTGTTCTACCTGCACATAGGTGAAATAATCCTTCATTACATTCCAAGCCAGTTCGAAGGTATATTCAAACGCTTTGATTATGCCTTGTTCTTCAAGTTCATTCAAATTGCCCTTATCAATAAATTTCTGCAACTGGCTTAATGCTTTATTAAAATTGGCAAAACGTTGCTTCCAGCGGATATCCTGATCCATATGATTACCAGACTCCTGAGAGTTTAGGCTAAAATACGATAATTTTTAACAAGGCTGCTTTATATTGATTTTGCATCTCAATCACTTCTTCCCGTCATTGCTCCTCATAAATTCCAGTACACTGCGGGCTGCTTCATCATTGAGGTGCTGATTGGGCATACGCACCATACATTTATCCAGAAGTTCCTGGGCCGCTGGATCTTTATCAATCATCTCATCGGTATTGGTCACAAAATTCATAATCCATTCAGGGGTGCGGCGGTCCGTAACTCCCTTCCAGCCGGGGCCTACCAGTTTTTCTTCCGAGAGTTTATGGCAGGGAGCGCATTTTACATTAAATGTATTGCTGCCATCATGCACCATGGAATCATTAAGCGGATGGGTAAGTATCACCTCAGTATATTTCCCCTTACCTTTCGGATCTCCTGCTGCCGGTTCCTTCATTGTAGCGTTACCCGACGAATTAGCAGAAGGTTGAGAACCACCACATCCAGCAAATAATACAGCACCTGTAAGCGTAAGAATAATAATGCTTATAAATTTCATAATCCTTTTATCTTTTTTGCTTTACTTAGTAAAATCAATTGGCAGTTCAATATATAAAATTCCCGTCGGAAATAAAAACCTTATTATCCTAACCAAAATTTTCAACAAGTCTAACTGCACAAAACAAATATAATTATACTCTTTTGGCTATGCCGTTAATCAGTTTTAAACATGATTAAGGTCATTTATGATATTTTGATTTGTGATGATATTTGCACTGCTTATTTTGGATAAGCATCATTGTTCCATTCTGAAAAAAATACAATTTTATGCCCCAGTTCAATAATACAGATATTGCCTTCCGCTACCGTTCAGATAAAGATTTAAAACTGGCCCATTTTTTGTTCAAATCTATGAATTCGCCTGCCATCACAAAAATGGGTATTGCAGCAACACGGTTTGCTATAAGTACTCACCTGCCCATTCACGGACTGGTGAAACGGACCATCTTTAAGCAGTTTTGCGGAGGTGAAAATATGGCAGAGGCAGGCCAGACTGCCGATAACATTGGCAAATACAATGTAGGGGTGATACTGGATTATGGTGTAGAAGGCAAAGAGAATGAAGAAGAATTCGACAAAGCAACACAAGAATTTGTAAAGGCTATAAAGTTTGCGGCATCAAAGAAAAACATTCCGTTTGTGAGCCTTAAAGTAACCGGGTTTGCAAGGTTTGCCCTGATGGAAAAAATCAATAACGGCGAACAACTCACTGACACAGAAAAACAGGAGTGGCAAAGAGTACATAAACGGATAGATACCGTATGCACAGCTGCTTTCGAAAATAAAATAATGATGCTCATTGATGCTGAAGAAACATGGATCGTAGAACCGGTAAATGAACTCTGCGAGCGGATGATGGAGAAATTCAATAAGCAGAAAGCATACATTTTCAATACCTACCAGCTATATTGTCATGGCACCCTGCCCTACCTTAAAGAAGCTACTGAGAAAGCTGCGGGATTAGGGTATATACTTGGCGCCAAACTTGTCCGTGGCGCCTATATGGAAAAAGAAAGAGCCCGGGCCGCAGAAAAGGGTTATCCCGACCCTATACAGCCCAACAAGCAAAGTACAGACAATGATTATGATACCGCTGTAACTTACTGCCTTCAGAACCTGGATAAACTGGCCCTTTTCATTGGTACCCACAACGAAAAAAGCTGCCAGGATGCGGTTAATTATATGCAGGCAAATGCAATTAAACCGAACCACCCCAACGTTTTCTTTTCACAGCTATATGGCATGGGCGATAACCTTTCATTTAATCTTGCTGATGACAGGTATAATGTATCCAAATACCTGCCTTATGGCCCCGTAATGGATGTGGTACCCTACCTGATGCGCCGTGCAGAAGAGAATACTTCGGTAGCCGGTCAAACGAGCAGGGAATTATCGCTGATTACTGCAGAAATGAGGAGAAGGCGTATTTAATTAACTGTTTGGAATAATGCCAGAATCTCAAAAGATAATATAAACTTGATCAAGGCAAACAATATGCAGGCATAAATTTGCCGGCAGGGTTATTTACTCTGATTGCCCTCATTCAAAGAACAAAGATTAACTTCATAAAAGATTAAGTCATTCATTTCAAAAAATCTTCCAATGAGCCAGCCTGCCAACCTCAAAGAAGAAGTGAAAAATAAATTCCCTTTTTACAAAGGCAATAAAGGAGGTTTCGACAGTGAGGCTCTGATGAAAATACGGAAAGCTGCAGGCAGTGATCCGGACACATGTTATTCCCTTCTTGATAGCAGCAGCAATGGCCTCACTGCTGACCAGGTAGCTCAGAAACAAACTCAGTTCGGGCTTAATGAAATAGGCCACGAAAAGGCGCCTGCATGGTATATACAACTGATGATGTCATTCATCTTTCCCTTTAATGCGGTGTTGGTAACAATTGCCATTGTCTCTTACTTAACCGATGTGGTGTTTGCCAGCCCGGCCGACAGAGACTATAAAACCATTATCCTGCTTACTTTAATGATATTGCTCAGTTCACTGATCAGGTTCTGGCAGGAATTCAGAAGCAATAAAGCAGCCGAGACCCTGAAAGGGATGATTAAAACCACGGCTACAGTCATCAGGCAGGCAGGGCTCAGAGTAACAGAAAAAAAGGAAACAGACATTAAACAATTAGTGCCCGGCGACATTGTTTCACTTTCAGCCGGCGACATGATACCTGCCGATTGCAGGGTTATGCAGTCGAAAGATTTATTCATCAGTCAGTCTATGCTCACCGGAGAATCACTGCCGGTAGAAAAGAGGGGAATAGCCATTCCAGACAACGAGAAAATATCAGCTCTTGAGCTGGAGAACATTTGCTACATGGGTACCAATGTAGCCAGCGGAACTGCCCATGCCCTCGTTGTCTCCACCGGCAACCAGACCTATTTTGGATCACTGAGTAAGGCTATTGCCAACAAGACAGTGGAAACCAGCTTCGATAAAGGAGTGAAAAGTGTAAGCTACCTGCTCATACGCTTTATGCTGGTGATGGTGCCACTTGTATTTATTATTAATGGCCTAACCAAGGGCAACTGGCTCGAAGCTTTATTGTTTGCCATTTCAGTAGCTGTAGGGCTTACCCCCGAAATGCTGCCTATGATTGTTACCACCAACCTGGCCAAGGGTGCGGTAAATATGAGCAAGCAGAAGGTAATAGTGAAGCGCCTTAATGCCATCCAGAACATTGGCGCAATGGATGTCCTCTGCACCGATAAAACAGGTACGCTTACCATGGATAAAATTGTGCTCACCGAGCACCTGAATGTGGAAGGCGACCATGATGATGAAGTTTTAAAGTGGGCCTACCTGAACAGCTATCACCAGTCGGGACTGAAAAACCTCCTGGATGTGGCTGTATTGGAGCATAGCGAACTGCATGATTTAATTAAGGTAGAAGATGATTATAAAAAACTCGATGAAATACCTTTCGATTTCCAGCGAAGGAGGATGAGTGTGATACTCCACATGAAAAACGGCAAGCACCTGTTAATATGTAAAGGCGCGGTAGAAGAAATGCTGGGGGTATGCAGCTTTGCTTTTGATCCTGGAGAGGATAAGCAACTGCACATAGAGAGCGATAAAATAATGCCTATGGATGATACTGTTGTAAAGACTGTATTGAACACATCCAAACGCCTTAATGAAAGCGGGCTGAGAGTATTGCTGGTAGGCATTAAGGAGTTTGACGAGCGACCGCTCAATTACTCTGTTGCCGATGAAAAAGACCTGGTACTTACCGGCTTTATTGGCTTCCTTGACCCTGCTAAACCTTCAGCCAAGCCATCTATTGAATCGCTGCAGCGACTGGGCATTTCTTTAAAAATACTTACCGGGGATAATGAAATCGTTACCCGTAAAATCTGCAAGGATGTAGGCATTACAGTAAATAACATAGTGCTTGGCAACGACCTCGATAATATCAGCGATGAAGAACTCACAAAGAGAATTGATGACATCAATGTGTTTGCAAAATTAAGCCCATTCCAGAAGAGCCGTATCATAAAGGTGCTGCAGGCCAAGGGCCATACCGTTGGGTTTATGGGCGATGGTATCAATGATGCTGCCGCACTGCGCGAATCGGATGTAGGTATCTCGGTAGATACTGCTGTGGATATTGCCAAAGAAAGCGCCGACATTATCCTGCTCGAAAAAGATTTAATGGTGCTCTACAAAGGAGTTATTTACGGCAGGCGCACCTTCGGCAATATCATCAAGTACATAAAAATGGCCGCCAGCAGCAACTTCGGCAATATGTTCAGTATGCTGGGCGCAAGTGCATTGCTGCCCTTCCTGCCCATGCTGCCTATCCAGATACTGCTGCAAAACCTGCTTTATGACTTTTCACAAATCTCCATACCATGGGACACCATGGACCGCGATTACCTTGCCCTCCCCCGCAAGTGGGACTCAGGAGGCATCGGCAAGTTCATGCTGTTTATAGGCCCCATCAGTTCCATATTCGATTATGTCACCTTCGCAGTTATGTTCTTTGTGTTTAAGGCAAATTCCCCGGCGCATCAGGCATTGTTTCAGTCAGGCTGGTTTATAGAGGGGTTGCTGTCTCAAACCTTAATAGTGCACATGATCCGAACCCGCAAGATACCCTTCATCCAGAGTTGGGCGGCAACGCCCGTAGTGGCGCTTACATCAGCCATAATGGCCATAGCCATATTTATACCGTTTTCCTCCTTTGCATCCGTATTTAAAATGCAGCCATTACCACTTGCTTTCTTCCCTATATTACTGGCCATACTGGTAGGCTATTGCCTTTTGACCCAAATGGTAAAAACCTGGTTCATTAAAAAATACCAGCTATGGCTATAGAAACCAAAAAGGCAAGATGGCTGCTGATAATACTGTTAACGGCCATTCTACTATTGGTGATTGATTGGATTATCAAATGCTTATTTCATTAAAGCAGGGTTACCATACTAATCTTCAGGTTGCATGAAGTTGTGCATTATCATCGTTGATGGCTTTGTAGTCTTAATTTTCGATATGCTTATTTTCGG
Source organism: uncultured Bacteroidota bacterium (assembly GCA_903904855.1). Classification (GTDB taxonomy): domain Bacteria; phylum Bacteroidota; class Bacteroidia; order Chitinophagales; family Chitinophagaceae; genus Nemorincola. The sequence continues at coordinate 10,488 of CAIVEH010000128.1, forward strand.
TATTTCATACTTTTATCGGATAAGGGATGCTTATATTTGAACAATAAACTTTGTGCCCTTTCCTTTCTATTCTTATGAATTAGTGCACTTTGTGGTTAACCTTAGTGCACCTTGTGGTTAAAATAATCTACACTATTTTATTGCACAATTTCAGAAGACGAATCAGGCCGCTTTATGCTCTTTTACCGGCTGTGGGAATAACAATGTAAACTCAGTACCTGCACCTTCTGTACTGGTACATTTAATTTTACCATTCATCACCTTTGTGTACTTCTCAGCAATATACAATCCCAGGCCGGTGCCTTCAATATTCTGTGCATTGGTGGCTCTGTGAAACCGGTCGAAAAGATTGGCCTGTTCCTGTTTAGGGATACCGATACCCTGGTCTTTTACAGCTATCATCAAACCATCAAAATGGTTGTAAGACCGTATATGTATCGGATCATTTTCTTTCGAAAACTTTATTGCATTCGACACCAGGTTATTCAAGATATGCCTCAGTAAGGCGTGGTCAAGCATAACTTTCGGATTACCTTTGTGTTCATATACAAGCTGTTGGCCGTTTTTCAGCAGGGGTTCAATCTGCTTTATCAGAGCGTTCACATAATCTTCGATATTAAATTCCTCCTGGTTGGCTTTAAGTTTGCCTATTTCCAGTTTCTCTATAGAGAGCAGGTCTTCCAGAATTTCATTTAGATGATGCACCGCAGTAGCTATGCGGTTAAAATGTTTTTCGCGTTTTGGCTGGTCATCTTCTGTTACATATTTGGAGGCCAGCTGGCTCGATGCAAGTATGGTTGATAACGGGGTCCGGAACTCATGTGAAGCCATAGATACAAATCTGGCCTTCATTTCATTTATAAGCTTCTCCCTGATTATTATTTTCTGCAGGTCGGCTTCTGCTTTTTTTCGTTTTTTTAATTCAAGGATTACAAGCCCTATAAGCGCAACAATAAAAATCTGTATAATGATGCTGCCCAGAGGCGAAGCCCATGAAAGCTTCATTAAAGTCTGTTCATTTTCTATTCTGCCCTTTTCCAGGTTTACCTTTGCAATTGCAGCAATGCTTTCGGTGAGCTGGTTTATTTCCTGTATTTTCTTTTGTTCATCCAGCGATATGGCTGCAATTTCTTTACTGTCATACTTTGTTCCGTCGGATCTTAATTGGCTCCAGAAAAAGATCAGGTCATTTATCTGCCCGTTTAATGCGCCAACTTTTGCATTAAGCAAAGGATCAGGAGATACCAGGCGGTAAGTTTCCTGCATTGTAACACTGATTCTATCCTTTACTTTGTAATATTGGTCCCTGTAAAGTGGCTCATTTGTAGATCGGAGTACCCGCTGATTGCTGGCCATATCAGAGAGTAGGTAATGAATCTGATTGATATCGTTCATTACATCAAAAATATGGCTCAGACTACGGCTGTTCTTTTCATGCATATTAACCGCATAATAAGTGCTACAGCCTATAAATGCCGACAAAACAAATAATGCGCCAAAGCCTGCATACAACCGAATCTTAACAGGGATCTTCACAATCAGTATTTAATAATCAAATATCATTATCTGAAAATTTGCTTGCAAAACTACAGGTTTTGTTTCAGGCTGTGGTTACCTGAGGGAAATAATATCCCATAATAAAATCGTGGTCAACAAATATAATTCACCATATAAATCAGGCAATGGTATTAATGCTTTACTTCGTCAAAACAGATCAGCGTTATTTTACGCCATCATTATTGCGCATAAATTCAAGCAGGCTTCTTGCATCATCATCACTCACATGTTGATTGGGCATCCTCACAATACACTTTTCAAGCAATGCCTGCACCGAAGGGTCCTTATCAATCATCTCATCAGTATTAGTGATGAAGTTCATGATCCATTCAGGCTTTCTCCTTTCTGTAACTCCTTTCCATCCGGGGCCTACCAGTTTTTCTTCGGTTAGTTTATGACAGGCGCCACATTTTACCGCATATTGTGCCTTGCCACCTGCAACCATTTTCTGATCAAGCGGATTTGTCAAAGCTACATTGGTAAATTTTCCCTTACCCTTCGAATCATCTGTTTTTACAGCAACCCCGGAGTTGTCTCCCGGCTCTTTCAGGGTAGCTTTTGTAGGCACATAAGCATCCTTGGGAGCTTCAGGGCCGCAACTGCCTAAAATAACCAGGCCCAGCAGAGATAATGAAATCAGTTGTTTTACTTTCATTGCTTTACTTTTTAGGAATTGACTTTTTCAGCTTAAAGATACAGGCATGGTTGATATCCATACCTGTATCTGAATATAAATGTTTAACAGGCCAGAAAATCAGAGGTGGTTGAATGACTGAAGGAAATCAACTATTTTGTCTCTTTCATTGTCTGTAAGCAATGCTCTTGTTTGCATGTGCATACCTACCGTTTTCCAATGTTCATCATTGAATGTTTTAGGAGCCGGAGTATTGTGGCAGCGCTGGCAGTTTTCGGACCAGAGCTGAGCGCCGCTTTTATCGGCAATTTTTTTACTCTCCTTGCAACCGGTAACTGATCCTGCGCCGGCAATAACTGTGCAGATAAGTGTCAGTGCAATAATATCTTTTACGCTTGGCATCTTCATAAAATCAGTTTTTAGAATTCGGTTGAAAATTGAATAATAAGATTATTAGTGGTTGCTGAACCTGTTGATGCACCAAAGGAATAGCCATCAGACTTAATATTTTCATAACCCAGTTTCAGAACTGTCCTCCAGCTAAGCCAGTAATCAAGGCATACATCCATTTCATTATAACTCTGACCGAAACCTGAATTTTTTGGCGCTGTATAATCTACATAACGCATGGCAAGTTCCAGATTCTTGAGGATCTTATTATTCGATTTGGATGGCCTTAAGGACAACTGACCGAATAAAGTACTGGTAGTATTGGTAAAAGTATATTGAGCTAAAGCTGTTGAATCAAAATATTTCTCGTCGCTGACCATCGTTGCGCTGTATTGAGCCTTAATATTAATCTGTACCGGGTTAACGTTATGTACAAAATTCAGATCAGCAGCCATCATAGATACACTTGGCCCTTTGGTATCTGTTGCGTTTATATTGGTAAAGCTTGCCCCTGCAGGTTTGGCCATACTGCCATACAAATAAGAAAACCCTAACTCCAGGCTCGAATTTGATAATGGTAGTAATGCCAGTCGGCCGCAAAATGTTTTGCCATCATTATTGGTAATACCAGGGTTGAGTCCGATACCCAGGTTACCGATGGTTCCGTCATTGTTTAATTGGTAACCGTTTGTCAGACTCACATCATAACTCCATTTCATATTTCCTAAAGGAAGGCCACCCTCCACTTCAATTCCGAAGTCTGAACCAGCCATATCTACGCCCATAGGGTCAGAAGTCAGTTTATTGATCCAACCCGCAGCAAGCCGCTTGGTATAAGTACCAAATGGCAATACCAGGTATCCTCCTTTAATAATCAATCCGGGTTTTACAAAATAAGCTACATCAGCCCAGTTTACGCCCAGTTGATAACCATTCCACGATGGTTCAAATTCTGCGAGCAATTTATCACCATGCCTCCACAGAAACATAGGGCTGAATTCGTATCTGTCAGCATCACCAATACTGTTTTGTTTAGTGGACACACCACCAAATGTCTGTTTTTGGTTTATCCAGCCGAATGTTACAAGCCCTACCATCATAAAATCGCTTTCGGCAGGCAGCATTGTAGTTACCGCCTGGTTTACATTCTGATCATTTATCGGATTGCCCGGCTTAGACAAATCCTGGGCATAGCTATTATTCGTGAGCAACAGAATAGCTATAAAAACTAACCGCGTTATTTTTTGAAGATTCATAAAATGGTTATTTAGTTTGATTAATAAAAAAAGTGGAACAACTTTAAGATTACTTCTTTAAAGTGCGAATGTAGTTAACGAGGCTCCAGCGCTGGGCATCTGTTAGTTTGGTTTTAAAAGACTGCATCGGGCCCCTACCTGTGGTCATTTTATAAAATAATGAACCATCTGTTTCGGCCTGAATGGCTTTAGACGAGTGGTCGGCTGGTTTTGGATTCAAAGCGGCTGCTGCAGGTCCATCACCTTTACCTTTTTCACCATGGCATGGAGCACACATAGATACATACAGTTTTTTGGCATCGGCTAATACCTCTTTGTTGCCATCCAAAGGATTTTTCTGCGCGATGGCTTCAGCGGGAGCTACCCATTTTACATATTTCTGAGCGCTGGTTACCGGACTGATAAATACTGCTCCACCAAGCAATGTACAGCTTAATACGAGCTTCAAAAACTTTCCTTTAAAACTAACTGCTGGTTGATTCATATAAAAAATTGTTTTGGTTGTTATCAAAAGTGAGTACAATTTACGGACAAAATCATGACTTTTATCATGGAGATAGAGGTGTATACCTCTTTATTACATGATTTTGGTCAGGTTAATGTACCTACATGTATTTTAACTCAGGTTTCACACTAATTTATAGATACATAAAACACATGTGTATGATAATTGTAAGTCAATTAAATTGCATTAAAATACCACGAATTAAATATACTATTAAATCTGTATATCTACTATAAAAGGCAGGATGCACCGGATTTACCGTATTTTATAATTTTATTTAAAGGGTGAAAGTATTTACGACAAATGGATTTGAGGGCAATCATTTGCCAAGTTATAATCTACAATTTAAACTTTACTGAAAGGATGGGGTCAATGATTTAATCAATATATTGCCAACCCAATAATTCACGAACGATATGAGTGTCCGTATTTTTTATGCTATTTTCTTAGTTCTGTTTTGTAAATGTTCCTATGCACAAACTACAAAAGGAACAAAGACCAATACTGATGTAGATGACCCATACGAAAAGAAATCGTACTTCATAGTTGGCTTAAATTACGTCAGCGATAATGTATACCTAGGGCGTAAAGACTCTGCTGCACTTCCTTATATCAGCCCCTTTATTGGTTATCATTTCAGAAATGGTATTTATGGCAAAGCAATAGTCTCTGACGCACCTGCAAAAGGCTACATCGACCTGCTGACTTTTGAAGCAGGCTGGGACCATAGTTTCGGTGAACATTTTAATATGGGTGTGTGCGGCGATAAATTTTTTTACAATAAAAAGAGCAACAGTATCAGGTCGCAAACCAAGGGGGGGATAGGTGCCACAGCACAATTTACCAACGACTGGATCGAACCACAGATTGGATGGGATTTTAATTTCAACAAGTCTACCACCGATTATGTTCTGAACATTGAACTGGACCATGATTTCGACCTCAAGAAACATATATTACATATTGTTCCCTCAGTAAGTATGAATTATGGCACGAGGCATTTTTTCGACGATTACTTTATCAGCCGCCTTCAGAAAAAAGATAAAACGCAGGCAGCCTACAATGCAGTCGCCAATGCCAATGAGTTTGTTCCGCTAGATTATGAAATAAAAACCAAATTTACTTACAGGGTCACCAAATGGTTGTTTACACTAACACCGGTATATTCTATCCCTGAAAGCCCTGCATCTATAACGCTACCTGGTAAAAACAAAAAAAAGACTACTCAAACAGAAAAATTATCCAACAGCTTTTTTGTTGAGCTGGATATCTGCCACAGGTAAAGAATGGCATAACCTGGCATTGAGCTAATGCTTTATGGTATAATTTTCAGGTATACTGAATCTCATTTCTACCGGGACATCAAATTCGATTTTGGAGAAATTCATTTCCAATGTATAAATATCATTATGATTCCGGAGATTGATAACTCTATAGGTAGATATTTTACCGTTTGGCATGGTAATAAAGGAATTGTATTCAGTCTCTGCTTCCGGGCCATTGGGTTTTCGGGTTCGCAAATGCCCTTTGCGCAAAGTACTGTCGGAATTATTAAAAACGACGTTTTGCACATAGCTGGAATCCTCTACCCTGAACACAATGGAATCTCCCATTCTTTCAGCATAAGTTATTGAACCTTCACGCAATGGCTCACCGATGACCAGATTCTGAAGCGAGGAAAAGTCTACTTTTGCAGGCAGGAATTTATCAGCCTGGCTCAAAGGCAATATTGTTGCTTCATCTTGCTGGTAATTGATCAGATAAAAACTATCCGGAGTGATAAAAATTCTTGCCGCATTTATTGTGCCGCCCAATGCGGTAATATTGATCCAGATAGCGCTATCTTTTTTCACCCTGAAATGACCGGTAAACTCCACCTTATTATCCGGGCTTTCGAAATGCATTTTTGCCTTGCCCGAAAAGGTTTTATAAACAAGCCTTTTCTTCCATACAGGCTTCAGTTGTTCTATCAGCGGATTGATGTTGTTTACCGGGACAGCAGGCGAGGCCACAGTATCTTTTGGCGTAACATTTGTTGCCATGTGGCTGGTATCTTCACCCGTCCATACCACCTTCTTATCAGGGTCTTTTTGCTTTTTCCCTGTTACCACCTTGTAGAAAGAGCAGGATGAAAAAATACTTGCCAGTAAAATAAATAACGTTGCCCCTGCAATTCTATTCATACAATTTTCCTTCACTGATTTTTTTGTCTAGTACCGGATCATCAGAGCCCTTTTCTTTGGCTATTTTCCAGTTAATTATTGCTTTATCTTTATTATTGAGTTTGAAGTAAATATTGCCCAGATGATCAAACAGCGGCGCATCGGCCTTGTTGCCAAATAAATCAATAGCACGTTTCACAAATAATTTCGCCTTTTCGTAATCGCCTTTTTTGTACATGATCCAGCCATAGGTATCCAGGTAGTTGGCTTCGCCCGGTTTCATATCCAGCGATTTTTTCGACATTTTTTCGGCTTCATCCAGCCTCACACCCCGCTCAGAAAGAAAATAAGCGTAGTTATTAAGGGATACTGCATTGTCAGGGTCCAGCGAAATAGACTTATCAAATGCTTTATCCGAAAAATCATCCTGCTTGTTGCTGTGGTATATTTCTGCCATAAAGGAATACATGGACGCCAGGGCTGGTTTGTCATTTTCAGGCTGGTTGTCTATTGCACGGTTAATTGATTTTATGGCCTTGTCATACTCCTTTTTCAGGTAATGCCCTTCTGCATTAAAAAACTGGGGATCTACAGAATTTGGATACAAGCGGATATACCGTTCACTGTTTTTTATCAATGAATCAGCCAATTGCCGCTCCCAGAAATTTTCAAGCAGCTTCCGCCACACCTCTACCGATGATTTAGCCTGCAGCGACCGGTTATAGGCCCATACTGCGCTGTCGCGCTTACCACAATTATCCAGAAAATCGCCAAATAACCCCATCACCTGAGCATCAGCCGGATGCTGGAGAGCCAGTTGCCTGCATACAGGTAATCCCGTAGCCCTTACTACCGAATCATTTGGCAGGCTCTGTATAAAACTCAGAAAAGCATCCAGCTGCTCTTCTGCATCCTGCTCCGTGTTCAGAATAGCCTTGATATCATACAATATGTAATTTGCAGTATCCCCTATCCTCAGAAAATGTTCTGCCCGCCCTCCCTGAACATATGGGTCGCCAGGAATGATTTTTTCGGCACGCTCGTACACCTGGGCAGCTTTGCCAGGCTCCTTGTTATTGTCGTAAAGGTCGCCGAGATCTTTGTAATACTTACCGTTTTTAGGTTCCCTTGCTATCAGTTCCCTTACCATATCGGCAGCACGCTCCAGGCTATCCATACTCAGGTACACATGCTCTTTCAGCTCTATCAATTCTTCGCTCGGTCCTACTGCAATAATGGCTTTATTAAGAAACTGCAATGACTCCTTGTATTTTTTTGCTTTTTCATAATATTCAGCTGCCTGTGTCAGGTAGCCGGGGTCATGCGGTTCTGCCTTCGAAAGTTCATCGGCAATAGTTGCTGCCTGAAGATAGTCGCCGGTTTCGGCAAGTATCAGGGCAAACTTCTCCTTATACCATTTATTATCCTTATTAAGAGCAATCGCTTTTTTTATGTACTCTATGGCAAGGTCAGTTTTCCGGTTATTATAGTTGAGCACTGCCATTTCATACCATGGGTCCGATACTTCAGGGCGCAGGGTGGCAAATTGTTCAAACAGGCGCAGGGCCAATGATTCATCCTGTTTTATCTCCGCTTTCAACGCTTCAAAATAAAGGGAATCTGTTTTGGCTTTGATGCCATCTTTGGTCGTCTCATATTCCGTACCAACTTCCTTCTGGGCATAGGCCTGCCCTGCTGTGCTGAACAGGATTAAAAACAATAGCGGGTATATCAGGAAGGTCAACTTCATATCTGAACTGAATAATCACCAAGGCTTACTTCCTTCGGTTTATCCATGTAAGTTACATTTTTACCGATGATGGAGTTGGTAATCTGTCCATTTTTAACAACACTTTCAGCCATAATTATGCTGTTGGTGATTCTTGAATCAATAATCTTAACCCCGTTCTCCAGCGAAACATGTGGCCCTACCACTGAATTCTCCACTGTTACGCCGGCTCCTAAGTAGCAGGGCTCAATGATTACAGAGTTGGAAACAACTGCCGATGCATGTTTCAGTTGCTCCTTATCTTTTTTAATTTCCAGTATCCGCTGGTTGGTATAAATGCTGTTGTCTTTATTGCCACAGTCCAGCCACTCCTCTACCTGGCCGGTATAGAATTTCACGCCGTTTTTGAGCATATGCCCCATGGCATCTGTGATCTGGTATTCGCCCTTCTGCATGATCTTCAGATCGAGCAATCGCTGCAATTCATTTTTCAAAGCATCGCCATCCCTGAAATAATAGACACCTATAATTGCGAGGTCGGATACAAACTCCTGCGGCTTCTCTACAAAAGCCTCTATCTGCTGCTCAGCATTCAGTTTTACCACCCCAAATGCCTTTGGGTCGGCTACCTTATGTGTCCAGATAATAGCATCTCTGCTGGTGTCAATATTGAATTCTGCCTTGAAAAGCGTATCAGCAAAAGCGATGAATACATTACCGGTAAGTGTGCTGCCTGCGCAAAGTATAGCATGGGCTGTGCCCAGCGCCTCTTCCTGGTAGCATATCTTCCCCTTAGCGCCCAGGCTCTCAGCTACAGAGCACAGATTATCTTCCACATCCTTGCCAAAAGCCGGACTGATGATAAAGGCTATTTCCTCTACCTTCTCATTAGAGGTTGCTAGAATATCCTCCACAAGTCGTTGAATAATTGGCTTACCGGCTATGGGTAACAGAGGCTTTGCTGTAGTCAATGTATGAGGCCGCATCCGCTTCCCCATTCCTGCCATTGGGATAATAATATTCATCTGAAAATCTGTTTTCCGGATACCTGAACTTTTCCGGTATCTCTTTTGTTTTTACGACTGTATTGATCAAAGGCTATTCAATATATTTTCCACCCCTATCAACCAGCTCAATATTTAGAACTCTATCCTAAAATTTACGACTAAATACTTTAGACTAAATACTCACTTAGTCCCCGTATGCCCGAATCCACCGGTTCCCCTGTCTGTCTGTTCCAGTACATCTGCCTGATCCCATTTCACCCGCTCATACCTTGCCACTATCATCTGGGCTATCCTTTCTCCATCATGTATCACCTGCTCCTCGGCGCTAAGGTTTATCAGAGCCACCTTTACTTCTCCCCGGTAATCGCTGTCTATCGTTCCGGGTGCATTCACTACTGTCAGTCCCCTCTTTATAGCCAGTCCGCTGCGGGGCCGTATCTGCGCCTCATGGCCCTCCGGTATGGCCATATAAAGCCCCGTCGGTACCAGTTTGCGCTCCATAGGTTGCAAGGTCATCGGCTCATCCAGCCATGCCTTAATATCCATACCTGCAGATCCCGCAGTCTGGTATTCAGGCAGCGCATGAGGCGAATTATTGACAACCAATACCTTTAAATCCATAACAAGGGCGCAAAGGTAAGGAAGGGGAATTGAATTTGGGGAAAATGAGGAGGAATTAAAATTATGATAATGAAAAATATCTATGAGTAAATGGAGTGATAAAAATATATCTTAAGTCCCATAAACAAAAAACAGTCCGAAATGAATTGTAGGAACTCAAGAGCCCGGCAGTAAAAATTAGTATTTGGAAGATAAGAACTGAATGGTAGATTATGGTTGCAAGCCATTAAAAAACAATAACAAACAGAGTATCAATTAATAAGAAAATTTCTTCAACTCTCATTCCTGTTTTACACATGGTCCAGCAAAAAAGCAGGATCTATATTCAACTTTTTATAGAGTGCCTTTAAAAATGGCACATCAGCTTTCCTTTTGCCATTAAGTATTTCAGAAAGTTTTGATTTGCCCAGCCCCAGCATTGCAGCAAGTGCCGCCTGGCTCATTTTATTTTCATACATTTTCTGTTCCAGCAATTCAGTTATTGATTGAGGCGGCAACAATGGTTTCAGACCCAGCACATTATCTTCATAATATTCTGCTGCATTGGCCATTGCTTTCAGTTCTGAGATTTCCAATTCTGTAAGATTTGCCTCGCCTTTTTTCATCAGGTCATATACAGATACCATTGTTTCATGGTAGCCCTTTCTTGAGGTGATTTCATATTTCATGTTCATTATTTTGTATAATTTACATTTGCCACATCCAGCTTTTCATATTCCTTATGAGTCCCAATAAATAATATAAAAACAGTCCTTATCTTGAAAATTATTAGGGCAATTAACCGGTATTTATTGCCTTTGATATCAAAAATGTATCTGTCATTTGCAACAACATCAGCAGAGTTAAAAGTATTTTTCACATCTTTAAAATCACTCCAATCAGCAGCCTTGGTTTCAGTATACCATTTTATTAAGGCATTTTCTGCATCAGGATGTTCTTTTGCAAATTCCTTAATTATAGCTTTGGAAATAATAACCATCACTAATTCTTTGATCTCAAAATTAGAATTATATTCTGAAAATCAGAATTTTTTTCCAAAAATTTAAACACTTTGCATTTTTTATTTTTTTTAGGTTCTTTCTGTTCTAACTGATCAATATAAATTAGAATCTGTATTTAAATACAGAATCTGTTTGTGTGTATTCAGCATTCCTATTTTATTCATAACTTGTAAATTGCGATGATACATAAGCTTATTTCGCAACAATTATATTGCGAAAATAACTTCGCAACAATTTTATTGCCAAACAAAAGACTAAAATATCCACAATAAAATTGAGAGTTTTTCGTTATATTTGATACCTAATCTGCTTTAGAATGAAACAGGCTTACTCTAATATCCTGATATGTATTTTATCTGTAGCAGCTAATGCACAACCGGTTACTCCGGTTAACAGATCACTGGCGGATAGCCTGCCAAGGTTAATAGCACATGCCGGTATTTATACTGTGCGCACCGGCGGTTGCCCTGATTACTATTATATCATGCAGGGCGATTCAACCACTTATACCTACTCTGCAAACCGGGGAGGAGACCTGAACCATGCAATGTATTTTGATATCAGCAGAACGTATAAATACGATACAACCATACATGGATTTAAGAATGTAGTTTTTGACAGTACTGTGCAGACTTTTGATGGTAATAACCGCCTGCTGACGAATATTATAAATAACTACAGAAAAACTGTTTACACTTACGACAACAATGACCGGGTTTTGGCTGAAGCCATTTATGAGCAACCTTATTTGTTTAACAAATGGATGTATTCCCAGAATTTCATCTACACTTACGATGCTTCCGGAAATCTGCTGCAATCAATTCAGCAAATGGGAGACACCAGTAATGTTTGGCACAACCAATTGCAAACAAAAAATACCTATAATACTGATGATAAACTGGTGCACAGCCTGTATCAGACAGCCAATATGGCTACGAACGTCTGGGTAAATAGTTCACAGAGCCTGTATAATTATGGTAACAATTATCATTACCAGGAAAATGCGATTCAAAACTGGGATACTACCAATAATGCATGGGTTGATTTCGGCAGGTTTACAAGATATACTGACCATTTTGGCAGCGATAGTTTTAAAAATTTCCGTTACTGGTATGCTTCACTGAACGATTATGGATGTTCGGGCACCGACAGCATGTTTACCTACGATCTGAAGCATCGTCTGAGTACAGTTGAGGGCACATGGTATTACGGCGGTGCAGTTGGATGCGGATCAGAAACATCTTTGATGCAGCATTATGTTTATGACGACCAGGGTAGAATGATAGCAGATACCACTAATGACGGTTTTGGATTATTCAGTGACTTTTACGGCAATCTGCCACAGATTGTCACCTTCAACGATGATGGTAACCATAGCACTACTTATTATACCTATAACAGGTTCGGACAAATAACCTCAGCTATTTCCGGATTAGATACAGACAGGTATTATTATGATGATGCCATTCTGGTTCGTGACAGTACACAACATGCACAGGATAGTATTAATAATCTCAGCCATGGAACTAATACACTACCCGATACAACTGTTCACGGCTACTATAATATGCATGTTTTCCCGGTACCAGCCAGCGATCTGCTTACCATCGATTTAAGGTGGGATACTGCCCGATCATTTTCAGCTTCACTAATCTGTATTGATGGCAAGACATTAAGTAAGTGGGACGAACAGGCTACAAAGCACTATATCAAAAGTATACCTGTTAATAACATTCCGGCCGGCAGCTATATTTTAAAAATCAGTTTCGACAAAGGGGATATAATAAAACGGATAGTAGTAGCACACAGGTAATGAATAAGAAAACCTGATTCATTCCATCGATCGTCTTTATAAATTGAATGCCCTGACAGCGCCTTTGTTATAATAGAATCAGAATGAGAGAGACTATATAAAAACAAAAGAGGTGCGCAATTACAAAATCGCGCACCTCTGAAAAAACATTTATTTTTTATCGGGAGATTACAAAATGGAAAATCTGGTTTCCGGTTTCTGTATTTACGCGCAGCATATAAGAACCAGAAATCAGGCTGCCTGCGCTTATCTGCTCACTGATAGCGCCATTCACCGGAATAGCCACACCGCTGAGCACCACCTGGCCCAATACATTGATCACCTCATAATTCACCGCTTTGCAGCTGTTGCAATCTACCGTTCCGCTCAGGGTAAAATTACCGGTATTCGGATTAGGGAACAGGTTAAGGCTGCCGGTTGCATGCAACTGATTCACATCAAGGTATCCCGCACGGATCGCAATATGATTACTTACGCCGGACGCTATAGGCGCCTGGCATGGCGGATTGCCCGATACCACGCAATACACGGTATCATTATGGTAAACAGCCCATGCAAAAGATGAGCCGGTAGCGCCGGGTTGCAGCACACCGTTTACATACCAGTGGTATACAGGCAGTGTTCCACCCCAGGTTACGTTTGCATTGAAAGTGATTATCTCACCTATATAGTACGCAGAATCACTATGCTCTGTGGTGATGGTAACAACAGGCGATACAGAATCAGGGTATACATTAATTGCGAAAGTATCTACAACGGTATCCTTAACCGAGCAGATATGGCTTGTAACCATGTAGCACATTACCACATCGCCATGAACAGGATGATACTTTAAAGTATCCCCCGAGCCTGGTGCCGGTAAAGGTATTGATGCGAATTTCTTCCAGTAATATGTTGGTGTGCCACCATTAACAGGATGGGCAATAAATGAATCGAGGAAGCCCGAACATACCGGATTGGCAGGGCCTGTAACAGTCACCGATGCAGGCAGTGGTGGCAGTACGGTAAATGGAATAGTAGAAAAACAGCCATTGGGCATGGTATAAGAAATATGCACAAGGCCGGCGCTGATACCTGTTACAAATCCGGAAGAATCTATTACCTGGGCTGTGGCCAGACTCGTACTACTCCATACACCACCAGGTGTTGAATCAGAAAGAGTGGTTGTTGCACCCTGGCATATTGCCGAATCGCCATGAATTGCAAAAGGCGACGTGCCTGTATTCACAACTGCGCTGGTGCGGCATCCTGTTAGAATCAGTGTATAATAAATAGTATCTGTTATACCAACAACCGAGCAGGTAACAACCCCAGAGGGAGACACAGTTGCCAATGAATTACTGCTGGTCCATGAACCACCTGGAGTAGCATCACTAAGCACTGTACCAAGACCCACACAAATAGCAGTAGGACCGGTTATAGGTGCAGGAAGAGGATTAATCGTGAGGGCATGTGTACGGGACGGGCAACCAAGCATTGTATAGAAAATCGTTACAGGACCGCTGCCAACAGGAGTAACAATGCCAAAAACTCCTGAAGCAGAAACTGTAGCTATACTGGTGTTGCTGGAACTCCAAACACCACCACTGGTAGCGTCCACAAGATCTGTGGGGATATCCTGGCAGGTAGAATTGGCGCCGGTTATCTGTAGTGCGGTATCATTAATGGTAATTGGCAGGGGTGTGGCATTACAGCCACCTACTGTATAACTGACAATATTCGGCCCTGCTGCAATAGGGGTTACCACGCCGGTACCACTTATTGTGGCAATTGCCGGATTATTGAGGCTCCAGGTACCTCCGCCTGACGCATCGGTATAAGTGGCTGTTGAGGTTACACAAAGTGAAAGTGGCCCTGTAACTGCCGCTGGTAATGAATTTACAGTAACCGATAGACTTGTAGTTGAAAAAGAGCAACCTCCGTTAACCGTACAAATAATATTGGCTACACCAGTTGCAACCGGTGTGGCAACACCTGTAGTACTTCCGATAGTAATCACCGAAGTATTGCTTGAACTCCATGTAATAACACCTGCTCCTGCAGTTGGGTTGGTATAAGTACCGGAAAGCGTAACACCAAAACAATAAAAAGTCGGGCCGCTTATTGTGCCTGCGGCAGGAAGAGCCGGGGCAGTGATTGTTACAACTCCGTTTCCGATATGGAATCCCGGAGTATGAATAACGCCAGATGTTGTAACCGGATTAGCATAAGAAGAGCCACCGCCGCCACCTGTCCAGCAACCGCCGCCGCCGCCAAAGTAACCGCCGCCACCACCGCCGCCAATACCACCATCTGGATTATTATTGCCGCCAACACCTGAAGTGCCTGCGCCTCCGGTTGTGTAAGGGGGTATTCCGCAACATACAACGCCACCAACGCCACCTCCCACCGGAGTACCGCCACCGGCTGGAATTACAGTAGTATAACCCAGACCCAGAATTGTTGCAACGCAAGTAACTGCATCCGCGCCCGATATGCCACCGCCATCACCGCCAGGCTGATCACCTGTGCATGGGGTGCCATTAAATCCTGCGCCGCCACCGCCTGCAGCTACTATCTGGCGGTTGACCAGGCCATAGGGCGCTACTCGTATATCCGATGCTCCGCCTCCTGCACCACCTGTCCAGGTAGGTGAAACTGTAGACCATGGACTAGCATTACCACCACCGTTATATCCACCGAGAGCTACAGCGCCCGTTCCATCAGCCCCTACGCCGCCTACTTTTATATCTAATACTGCTCCGGGTACTACAGTTAAGGTAGCTTCTACCCGCCCACCATTGCCTGGGGTTGTAGCGGTTATTCCGCCGGTAACCGGACCAACTGCACCACCGGAAGCGCCTTGCGCATCAACAGTAACACAGGTAACACCTGCTGGCACTGTATAGGTCTGCACTGTCCCGGTATAATTAAATATAGCTGTCTGACCATTGACAATATTGCTAGATGTAATAAACAGTACTAAAAGCAGATTGAAGAAGGAAAAAGTCCTTGTCATAATCAGGGTTTTAATTGGTTTAGAATAAAAATTATTGTACATGCTTAAACAATATTTACCGGTAAATACATAATGCCTGTAGCTAATGTATGTATTTTTTTTGAGAATTGCAGATATATTTTCTAAAAAAAGTGAATAAGCTATACATTTATAAAACGTAATTTCATATTTAATTACTAAAGATGAAGTTGCAAAACATAAATAAAATAATCAACCATAATAACCACTTTATCAAAAATAACTGGTAGTTAAAATTATTTTATGCGCGAAATTTGCACTAAATGATTCCTGGGTTCTTCATTCTCCTTAACAAGAAAAGCAGACTAGCTCCTATTGTATCACCTACTCATTTCAGTAAATATCTCATAATTCACTTCTTTACAGAAATTACAATACAAAATACCGCCTTAAAAGAACATATTACATCTATTCATACCGTGATTCCAGTCTGATTATGTCTTTCCTGGTTTCAGCCTTCGCTTCAATTCTATACCAATATCCTTAAATGACTGAAAATTCAACGGAAATTCAAATACAACATGAATAAAACTCAGCAGAAATAACGCCATTATGCCGGTTTTGTAATCAGAAATATAAAGAGCTACAGAAAGCAGCCACAAAACCAGTACAGTAATCAGCGATTTCCGGGGCACCTGGTGCCACTTAATTATTGATGTTTTACTGAACCAGTTGAGATAATGATAAGTATAGGCAAATGCTACAAACCGCGCAAGGATAATACCCGTTGAGGAAAAATAAATCATATTCCTTGTAGCCTCGATATGCAGAAATGCATCGAACAACTGCTGACTATACATGAAAAACGTAGCATCGTAAGTCTTTTCAGCGTAGGGAGATGGAGAGGTTATTACATGAGGAAATAATAAAAACAAACTTGCAGTACAGACAATAAAAACAACCAGTGAAAGAATACCTGATGTGCTTTTGCTCTTAAGTGCGCCAGTTAGTATAAACGCTCCTGTAAACAAATATACATGCACCAGCGTAGGTAGCAATACAGCAAACAGGATGAACATGAATTTTTCGCTGTGAAATGCATAACCAATTATAGCCAGAATCAAAAAACCAACTACCCTTTTAACTGTTTCCTTCGTGATTATAAGAATGGCAGAGCCTGCGAAAGCCACAAAAATTATGGCAGAAACGCTGTGACTTATGAATGTAAAGAAACTGTCAATTTCTGCGGTCATTATAATATGCCCATCAGTATCCTTTGGACCCCACATGAAATAAAAATAGGGCAACACATTGGGTATAGTTATAAGCAAAGCTAATATGCCCAGCAGGATAAAATCTTTTTTACCGGGACTGAAACACTGGCGTTTATGGAGCCAGGTAATTTCGGTCAGATAATGTAATGGCCCCAGTATGGCATAGGAAAATAGAAACAACTCAAACGGCATTATGAACGCGACAATACAAGATAGTATCATCAACCCGATATTGAGATAATTTATCTGGTTTGTGTTCATAAAAAGATTTATTCCTCTTGTAATGGTAATCGAGATAAATATAGCTATTTTACGCAGTCAGGCATAGCTAACCACCGGAATTTATTGGGTTATCAGGCAAGGTCGCTTTTTCCTTATAAAACAGAAGCAGGGAAGCACCTGTAATTACCAGCACAACAGATAATAATTCGGCTTGTGTAGGGTGAATAAATCCAAAGTTGTATTTGTAATTCACCCTTATCAGTTCTACAAAAAAACGCTCAACACCAACCAGTATCAGGTAAGTTCCGAACATCTGAAGTGTGCGGGTGAATTTCTCCCGAAGGGCCCATAAAACAAAAAACAAAATAATGCACACTATTGCCTCATAGATAGGAGTTGGAAAAACACTGACCGGCAATACGTTGCAGTAGTCGCCTGTGCAGCCCGCTATTGGTATGCCTTCATGCCCTACATTGTTCGGATAATTCATACCACAAAGCCATCTGGGTAACCACGAAGGAGCTGCAAAAAAAGCATGGTCAGTACCACCAGTCATCTGAGTTATATAATGATTATCGGTGGCAGTTGATGCTCTGAGTGTTCCATCAGGCCCGGTAACATATGCAGTGTTGTAAATACCCCAATCGCCGTCACCACTCAACTGGCATCCCAGTCGCCCTATTCCATATGCAAGCATGATACCTGGTGCAGCTGCATCGCACATATGCCTGAAGGGGATATTATGTCTTTTGGTGTAAAAATAAAAACAGATTGTAGCCAGTATAAGACCTCCTAAAAAAGTAAGTCCGCTCGATGAAGTCAGGCTCTGAATCGGGTTTTTAATAAAATCATCCCATGTTTCCAGTGCATTAAAAATTTTTGCCCCGGCAAGCCCGCCTATTGCAGCTACAACAACAATCTCAGTTATCAGCTCGTGTGGGTAAACAGCTATCTTTTTTATCTTTATTTCAGGCAACTCCTGTTTTTTGCCTTCATAATACTTCCAGAATCCAAGTGCAGCAGCGCCGGCAATACCTAATAACCAGCTTCCTTTTAAAGACATTACATATCCCATAGGGTCAGGAGAAACCTCTGATGTATGCCCGAAAACGCCCCCGATTTTAAACCCTAAAAGAAAACCAGTAAATGCCGAAAGAGCCAACTCCAGCAACGATAATTTCTTCCCGATTTCAAGTGTTTGATACTGCGGCTGTAGTAAGCCTTGTTTTTCCTTTCTTCTCAGTTCCTGTGAGGTGGCCCAGGCAGCGCCCATAAATGATAAAGCCACAAGAAACCCGAATGTTTTAAACAAGCTTAGCCATCCGGGCATGGGTGAGCCGGTAAGTGATTGCAACAAGTACTGGAAATCAGGATACATGCCCGCGAAATTAGTTGAATAGTTTTATGTTTCTGTTATTTCACAGAAGCATACAATTGAAAATTAACTAAAAGAACTTTTCCGGCTATATTTAATGCCAGATCCTATTCCAAAATATCACAATCAGATAAAAAAATATGCCAGAAATTGAAAATGGTGGAAGTTGCATAAAAATGCAATTTCCCATCTCCTTCTGCTATTTTATTTTGACTACTGGTTGCAAACAAAAATCACTTCGAATTCAGTGCCTGCTCATAGGCCGGCGGTATCTGGTTATACCCAAGGGCGCGGGCCTTCTTCACATCTGCCATCGCCTGTGCCTTGTTTCCTTTCTGCATAAATAACAAGGAACGGGCAAAATATACTTCACCATTATCTGGAGCCAGGGCCAGGCATGTCTGAAAATCTTTCATGGCCTCATCCAGTCGTCCCATGCGGGTCAGCAATCTGCCCCGGTTCAGATGTGGCGCCATAATATCCGGATTCTGGGAAATGGATATAGCATAATGCACCAGGGCCGAATCGTAACGCTGCGTCATATCAAAGAAATTACCATAATTACTATGCGCTTCAGGGAAGTAAGGCCTGTTTTTTATAGCTTCATGGAAACAATAGTTCGAAGAATCAAAATTATGACTGATGGCATAGATTATAGCCAGGCCCAGGTAAGCGTTTGGTCCCTCATCTGTCAATGGCAACGACAATGCTTTCCAGTAAAATTGCTTTGCCCTGGCAAAATGGTACTGCATAGTAGCAGGATTACTGTTCCCTTCAGTCCGTTCCAGTTCGCCAAGCGAAATATGTGGATTGACAAAGTTAGGTTGCAGTCTTATGGCCTCATTCAGAAAATAAACAGAAGAGTCGTAATACAACTTGCGCTCTGCAGGGTTTACCGCATCATTATATTTGTTGAAATAATTAAAGCCCAGGTTATTCCAGGCATTGGGTGCATCGTGTGGTTCTTTTTCAATTTCATCGCGCCACAGCGAATTGGTATCATACCATACTTTGCACCTCTCATTGCTCAGGTAACCAATTATCAGTACATAGACGATTGTAACGGCAAGTGCGGCATAACCCTGTTTTTTATTTTTACCCTGCTCAAAAAAGCCGGATACAAACCAGCCGGCAATAAAAAACAATCCCAGGTACGGAATGTAAGTATACCTGTCGGCTATAATAGCGCCTCCCACCGGTAAAAACTGCAGTAATAATATAATATTAACCAGGAAGAATAGCACTCCGAAAACAACCACCTTGATCTTACGGCCAAAGTACCAAACCAGGAATATTATTACAGCCACTATAGCCAGATAAATATAATAGAGTGGCGGGAGTGCTCCATTTACCTTTAACGGATACGGATAAAAATTGCACAGTTTTACCGGTACTATTGCCTTCCATAAATAGGTAAAGAGGGCATAGGTTCCTAATGCCATTCTTTCCACAAAATTATATGCTGTATTATCTGAATCAAGTGACCCAAATTTTTTCTGATCATGAATCGATTGTATACCAAAGAACAGAGAAATGGCAAATAAGGGGAGTTTGTCAAGCAAAACCCGGTAATCCCAATTTTGTTTTTTAAAGAACCCGGCATTAAAAACTTTATGGTCTGAAAAACCATCAAGACCAAATAGTTTCCGATTCTCAAAGTAATCAATAAGAAATAAAGTAACCGGCAAAATAACTGCTACCGGTTTGCCCAGCAATGAGCAAAGAAATAGGAAGACCACTCCAAAATACCACATCAGTTTCCTCTTGCCCTCAGCCCTGATATAATATATCCACCCAACACATGCTGCCATATAAAAAATCCCGTAAACAACATCTTTACGACCTGCAAGCCAGGCTACAGATTCCATATGCATAGGGTGCAATCCGAATAATACAGCAGTAATTGCAGCAGCAAGCGGGCGTTTTGTAAGCAGGTTTACAAACCAGTAAACCAGCAATGTAACTCCTATATGAAACAACAAACTATCGAGATGATATAACCATGGCTCCAGGTGAACATTGCTGTATTCAATAGCATAGCTGAGGATAGTTAACGGATGGTAGTTACCCATTATCGAATTATCAAGCGAGAAAATATTGCGTATTCCTTCAACCGATAAATCTTTTATAATCTTGTTGTCTTTTATATATCCCGGGTCATCCCAGTTGGTCAGTTGATTATTGGTACAGGTATATAAAAACAGCCAGGTAAGGAATGTAATCCCTGCCATATAATATACATTTACAGATAACCTGAAACCCTTGCTCCCCTTTCCCGGAACAATAGCATTGCCTGCAGGCATCTTCAGAGGCCTGCTTTGCTGTGCTTGCTTATTATTTCCAGCTGGTTTTTCTGTTGCTGTTGGTGTATTCTTGCTTTTAGCCATTGCAGCATAAATATACTTTTCTCCGACTAGCTTACAAAAAAAAGCCCCTGAGAAGGGGCTATTTTAAGAACTTAATTTCTTATTAATTTTTCAGCAATTTCTGAACTGTAAGTTTATTACCATTTTCATCAAAAACAGAAATAAAATAAAGTCCGTTGCTCAGTGAGCTGATATCAATTTCAGATTTGTTGGTCTGAACCATCTGTACCCTGCCCTCCACATCGCTGATTTCAGCCCGTACTTTTACTGACGTCTCAATATTAATAATACCGGTAGTCGGGTTTGGATAAATTAATACACCATTGCTATTAATTACATTTTTCACATTCACCTGATTCACATCATACAGGTATATAAGTGAAGATCCTTTGCAACCATTGCCATCTGTTACTACTACCCAGTAATAATCCGATACACTGGCAGCAATACTTGAGCTGGTAGCTCCGGTAATTTTACCGCTGCTGCTGTCATACCACTGGTAAGTAGCATAGCCCGGAGTAGCATAAAGTGTGCCATATAACCAGTTGTAAGTAATCACTGGTACCGGTGCAGGATCTACCGTTACTATAGCAGACTGATAACAGCCGGTCACTGGCAGCGTGTACCTGATGGTAGCGCTTCCTCCCGAAACAGCCGTAACAATACCAAATGAATCCACATAGGCCACTGAGGTCGTAATACTGCTCCATAAGCCATATGGTGAAACATCAGATAAAGTATCTTTTGATAACGGACAGATAATTCTTGCGCCTGTGATTGGAGCTGGTAAAGGATTGATAGTGATTGTAGCGCTTACACTGCATCCGGGAGAAATGGTATAAATTATATCTACTGTATCTGCTGCATTGCCCGTTACTATACCTGTCACAGGATCAACTGTTGCAACTGATGGGTTGCCGCTGGTCCACCGACCGGGAGTAACTGCATCTGTAAGTGAGGTGGTAGTCCCGGGGCATGCTTTAAGTGTACCAAGTATTGCAGGTGGATAGTCGACCACATAAAAGTCTGCAGTTGTCATACAACCCGTTCCAGGCAATACATACGTTAGTGTTGTCATACCAACAGTAAGGCCAAAGACGCGTCCTGAATCAGATGTTATAGTAGCTACTGTCACGTCACTGCTGGTCCAGGTCCCTCCTCCTACAATATCCGTAACATACCGGTTTGAGCCTAAGCATACGCTGTCAATACCGGCAATAGGTGCCAGCGGATTAACAGTGACAGGCCAGGTAATCGTACAGCCACTGGCCAGAGTGTAGCCTATTGTACCTGCACCCATTCCAATTCCTAAAACCTCCCCAGCAGCATCCACCGTTGCCTTGGTAATATCTGAACTGCTCCAGGTACCTCCGGGTGCAGTGGGTGTAAGTAGTATTGAATCGCCATCACATACAAAATGGGTTAGACCAGTCATTGCAGCTACTGTTGCTGTTATCGTTGAAGCGCAACCAGTGGAAGTGAGTGTATAAGAAATTGTGGAAAGACCTGCTGATACACCTGTAAGTAAACCAGTAGATGAACCTATTGTTGCTACCGCAGTTGCAATGCTGCTCCATGTACCCCCTGCAGTAGTATCACTAAGTGTAGTAGAACTGCCCGGGCAAACAGATTTATAACCCAAAATCGGAGATGGTAATGGATTAACTGTAATAGCTCTCGATACGGAAACTGTGCCGCAGGAAAGCGCAATAGTATATGTTATAGTATCCACACCTACAGAAACGCCCGTAACCACGCCTGTACTAGGCCCTACAATTGCAATCAACGGATTACCTGTGCTCCAGGTACTGGTGCCAAATGGGCCGGGAACAGTTCCTGCCGTGTCTGACAGTGTAGTAACAGCGCCTATGCAAACTGAATTAGATCCGGTTATAAGTCCCCCCAAAGGCGGAACACATATTGGGGTAATAATAACAACTCCGTTAAGAGTATTTCCCACGCTATTTACCTGGGGCGCTCCGCTGTTAAATGAGCCACCGCCACCGCCGCCATAATTCGAAGCACCAGCACCAGCGCCGCCGCCGCTGTATCCGCCGCCACCGCCGCCAAATCCACCCGTACAATTTGCCTGGCCGCCACCGCCGCCACCAAATCCTCCTGGCCCAACATATGAAGCATTTCCACCGGCAGTTCCACCAGTACCGCCGCTCAAAGGTTTCACGCCTCCGGTTGCATTGGTGCAAGCCCATAAACCGGCTGCACCGTTGGTAAGCCATCCGGCTCCGCCACCAGCATACCTTGTATAAGTAGGAATAGTTGCTCCGTTTCCTGCAGTTCCACCACCGCCGTAGGTTGCTCCGCCGCCGCCATTGGTGCCATTTGCACTGGTTACTGCAGCAAATCCATTTCCATTATAGCCACCACCGCCACCGCCGCCTGCAGCAATCAAAAGCACGTTACCAGCAGTAACATCCCATACAAATGAGCCGCCACCACCGCCACCGGTATAATTGTAAGTTGATGAAGGTTGTCCGCCTGCTATTATTTTCAGTACATGCCCTGGCGTACAGGTAAATGTACCGGTCATAATAGCGCCCTGGCCACCAGTATAAGATAAACTAGCCCCTCCCTGGGCGCCCTTTGCGGTAATACCTATCGATGTAACACCGGCAGGTACTGTATAGGTTGCTATGGCACCTGTATAGAGAAATGTGGTTGCGCAGACAGTTTGCACTGAAAGGATAGCTAAAATAGGTAGAATGTATTTGTAAACCTTTTTCATAATAAAACAATTATATACCAACTGGAAAATTTAGAACTTATTGAACACAACTCAATTTTGTACCCAAATTACAGCATAATTATCCAATTATCAAAATATAAGCAAAAATATATTTTTACTTATCCTGTGTATTAACTCCCGGTTGCATTTTAAACAGAAAAGACTGGCGAAATTTATAAAAAGTCACCTTTTTCAAATGAATCCGTTTTTACAAAAAATATGGTTAATAAAAGTAATTCCATAATCACTAATTAATGTCAAAACAATTATACTTAATCCCAGACCCTCAAAAATTATAACATGGTATATATTCTCTGTCATAGTGCTCATTGTAGTAATTTATGC
>CAIVEH010000129.1 GCA_903904855.1 uncultured Bacteroidota bacterium
CGCTTGCGATTCGCTCTGTTCTCTGTATTTGTATTTAAAAATACACTGTGTTACGCTGTGTCGCCGTGTCTCTGTGGTAGGCTGTACAGAATCAGGCAGCCTTCTTAGTACAGTTTTGTTCAAAGAATTCCCTTCTTATCCTGAGAATGGAAGGAGTAGTGTTTTCTAGTTTCCATTCCTCCACATCTTTCAATTTAACCGATTCCATTGCTGTTTTTATGGATTCTTGTGTACACTCCTGTCCCCACATACACATCTCCAAAACTGTTTCTGTAATAGCTTGCATTCCATTGGACTTTATTTTCAGCTTATATCTTCCAAAGTAGGATTCGATGATATCGGAGCAGCAATTAAAGGTTTTGTCTTCTAATAATGTATCGTAACGCAGCCACATATTTTGCAACCATAAGCCATAATTACGGGTAGATTCGGTAGTACCACTTGCCTCCAGAATAGCCTTGCATTGTTGTAGTGTATTTTTATCCATCCCTTCAGTCTTAAAGATGAAGGACATCTCTTTGATCATGTTCCTGAGCAATATCAAATCTGCAATAAGCGCCTCATTGTCCTTCAGAAAAGCCAGTTCTTTTTGTATCGCCGGGTCCAAAATATCCCAATTGCTTTTCAGTTTTTCCATCCAGTCTATCAATGGAAAGATATTTTGAAATCTGGCTTTTGTGCGTTGTTTAGGGGGCATGAGGTGTGCATACTTACTTAATACCCATTTCTTTTTGAGCATTACCATCTTTTTCATCAGGTTTATAAACAGCTCGTCATTCCCATATATACTTTTTAACCCACCGGCAAATTCATGACTGCAATCATAAATGTGCAGTATGCCTAGATTTTTGATAGCACACATGATACTGCTACCCCTGTCACTGATACAATACGATACTTTTACCTTTTCTGCCACACCTTTTAATACCTCTTCTATAGCCTTCGATTTCCAGGAACCAGCAATTCCTACATACAGAACTGATACATCCTGATGTGAAACAGGCTTATTAAACTGCCAGTTGCTCAGGGGAAGCCCCAGGATAAGCAATAATTTTTCTTTCCCTATAGAAACACTTTCATCTATGATGATACACCAGTTGCCATTATCTATATCGGAAGATGATTGATTATAGGCATGGTAACCACTTTTAATGACCCAGTTACGAATGGTACTTGCAGATGGTTTCCGGCACTTGATATTCAGCAGAAGGGCGGTAGCGCTCAAAAGCGTGCAGCAACTTCTAAAACTAATCTGACTATGGGTATGAATATATATGCACAACCAGATTAAAGCTGTCGGGTAATGATGCCTTGATGGCTTTGAGGCTAACTGTCGTTCGTCGTCTTTTTTTTTAAACATTTTGCCTTCCAGTTATCCCTGCTGGTTGTTATTTGGAATACATCTTTTTTCAATTTACGTATTTCGGCATGCAATGCAACATTCCTTTGCTTCCAGTCTTGTATAGTGTTCTTACTCAAAATATAGAATGAGCCTGTTTTGTAAAACCCATTACTAAATAAAACGTAAAAACATCATGCTTATTTTATCAAAACTGTACTAAACAATATTGGCTATTCTGTACAGCCTACCACAGAGACACGGCGAAACAGAGGAGCACGGAGATTTTGGTAGAATACAAATACAGAGAACAGAGAGAATCGCTAGCGATTAATACAATCGTTCAGACTATATTAGTTATGTAGGAGGAAATTATACTTTACA
>CAIVEH010000130.1 GCA_903904855.1 uncultured Bacteroidota bacterium
AACAGAAGACAAAAAATGGGAGTAATCTTTGATACCCTTATAAAAAGAATGGTCAAAAATGATCCAATACGCTTGTTATCAAAGGATTGATATTGCGACCTAAGTGCCTATACCTATTTCTTTTATTATGAAAAACATTTTGCCCAGGCTTTTTACTAAAAACAAACTCAAACTAGTAAAAACATGACTATGGAAGAAATGTATTTAAAACCAGAAAACCGAAAACCCTGGCAGAAAAACAGGGTGCTTGCCATAATGGTACTCCTACTTCTTTATTTTATTGAGTTCATACAATACATACCTGTAAGATTAAGTATGATCTTCACAAGCCATGGACATAAACCAGCCCGGCCAAATAATTAAGATCAGCATTTTCTCATTCAGCAGGTTTAATACTGCTACCGTCTTATGGCAATTTTAACCGCCATGAAATTTACTATTCAGCTAAAACCAAATTCATAACCAACCCACATAAATATCATCATCTCTTACCTCCACCTTATAGGTAAACAATTTATAACCCTCCCCGCTCGTATTTCTACCAGACATAGGATCAAACCTATATTTATGCTCCGGGCAAACAATCCGTCCCAGACCATCCACCCATCCGCTACATAATGATGCGCCAGCATGAGGACAGGCTGCGGTGAAAGCATAAATAGTACTATCCCTTTTCAATATCCCTACCCTTTTACCAGCCACAAAAATTTCTGTAAGCCTTCCTTCTGACAGCGCTCCCGCTTTCAGGGTATCAACCTTATGCCAGGTATATAATTGCATCTATCTTTTTTTCTGAAAAAAATCCTTCATCAGCTGAGCGCATTCGTTTGCCAGCACACCTCCTGTTATTGTAGCCTTAGGATGAAACGGCCAGTTTTCCTGAACAGTTTTACGATAGCCATTTTTTACATCTTCAGCGCCATAAACGATACGAGCCACCTTACTCCAATACATAGCCCCGCAACACATAAGGCAGGGCTCAACTGTTACATATAGTACCGCCTCAGGCAGATACTTGCTGCCCAGCATATTAAAGGCCGCAGTCAATGCTATCATTTCTGCATGTGCAGTACTATCATTCAGCAGTTCAACCTGGTTATACCCCCTTGCTATAACCTTACTATCCCAGACCACAACTGCACCTACCGGAACTTCATCGGCTTCAAAAGCCAATCTTGCCTGGCGCAAGGCTTCCCGCATAAAATATTCATCATTGAGTTCCACCATACAAATATATACTGTGGAACCATTATTATCTAAAAACAGTTTTAATCAAAAAGAATAATAACGTCAACAGTACCCGCCATAACCAGTTGCCACCATATTCACTTATTTGGAAAACAGCAAAGATGCCGATTTAAAGTTTCGCACTTTCAGTTATTGTGAATACGCACTTAAGAATAGATCCTGAATCAACCGGATTTAATGATCCCAGTAAGTGTTTAAACCATTCCACCCGCTTTATAAGATGCACATTTTGTCAGTCCATTGCATATAAATAGGAATTTAAGCAAAAACATTAATTCTTTTCTAAGTGTGTATATCTGTGTGTAGAATAACTTTAGTATAATAATATCTCTGAACTATAATCTGATAACCAATCAGTATATTTACTGCAAATAATAAGTAAAATGTCTTACCGTAACTTCTTCCTGCTAATTACCCTTCTTTTTATATCTGAATACGGCTTTTCACAAACCAAACCGACAGCCACCTACGACTTTTTGCCGAGGGAAAAAGTACTCTTCGAAGATAATTTCATGACAGATACAATTGGCGATTTCCCGGCAAAATGGAGATTGACAAAGTGTATAGGTAACGGCAAAAAGGACTCAGCGGGCATTAAATTTTGTAGCGTGCAGGAAGACAGCCTGGAGAATGTACTAATAATCCCGGCTTATGCCGAAACCCACCTGGAGCAGAACATTAATGCCAAGCACAATGTAAATGATGTATTCTCACTGGAGCTGGATTTTTATCTCGGCCCTCAGGAAAGTAATATAGCTGTTGATTTTCAGCTTGCCGAAAAATTATCTGATTGCCGGTCGGCCTTCATATCCGTATTTCAGTCGGGAAGTATTCACTATTCCACATTTTACCCTAAAATCAATGAGATTACTTATCACTACCCGGGATATATGGAGGTGGCAGCCTGGCATCACATGTCTATATCCTGGTTTAAAGGCAGCCTGAACTGCTATATCGACCAATTCAAAATTATTTCGGTGCCTGCAACCGGCTATAACCCTATAATATTCGGACTGAGTGCCAGAGGACCTGCAAGAATCAAGAATTTCAGACTGGCAACCGGTATTGAGGTCAATAAATTCTTTAATAGGTATAGGCGTTTAGATCGCAAAAATGTAGCTTTGCCTTATGGAGAGGCGAATTACCTTTGCAGGTGTGAATTCAATTATGTTCCACCAACGGTTTAAAACAGACGACGACTGTCTGGAATATTTATCCGGCGTTAAATG
>CAIVEH010000131.1 GCA_903904855.1 uncultured Bacteroidota bacterium
AAATTTTGGCGCCTAAAAAATTAGGCTGACCACATATACTGCACTATGCTTTTCTTACATAATTACTTTTACAACGAAGTAAAAAGGAAAAAGAACAAGTAAGATGGTGTACTTTATTTTATCAACATCACTAAGGGTATTTCATCAGAAAAACATTTTCATCTCCTTCTGGTATTTCCTTGCTTCTTCATGAGCCCGTTCAGCAAATGAACCGGAACTGTCGGCAAATATTATACCACGCGAAACATTGATAAGTAACCCTGCATCCTTAGTAAAAGCATTGCTGCATACTGTATCTACATCGCCACCTTGTGCACCTACTCCCGGTACGAGGAAAAAATGATCTGGCAATAATTGCCTTACTTCGTTAAGCTGTTCCTTGCGGGTAGCGCCTATTACAAACATAATGTTGTCTGGAGTACCCCATGAGGCAACAGTCTTTAATACTTTTTCATAAAGTAATTCTTCACCACATTGCTGTAACTGAAAATCGGCGCTGCCCGCATTTGAAGTAAGCCCCAGAACAATAGCCCACTTGTCCTGGAATTGAAGGAATGGTTGCACACTGTCGGCACCCATATATGGCGCCACTGTAACACTGTCGAAAGGATAAGTATGAAAGAATGTACGGGCATATTGCTCCGAAGTATTCCCGATATCACCCCTTTTGGCATCTGCAATGGTGAAGATATCGCCAGGAATATATTCGAGTGTCCGTTGCATGCTGATCCAGCCTTTTACTCCCTGAGCCTCATAAAATGCCGTATTTAATTTATAAGCCACAGCGCTGTCTTTTGTAGCATCTATAATAGCCTTATTGAACGCAAATACCGGGTCTTCTTCAAGCCACAAATGCCCTGGAATTTTGCCTGGGTCGGAGTCAAGGCCTACACAAAGCACTGATTTTTTTCGGAAAATATTTTCAATTAACTCAATCCGGTTCATGCGATAAAGATAATAGAAAGTGCCAAAATTAAGTATTGAAAATTCAGGCAGGTGGCAAAAGATGAATATGCTGCAAAAACCAATGCGGGACTCTGAAGAGTACCCGCTTAATGAGGTTTTAATGAAAGTTTTTTAGCAATAGGCTTATAAAGGCTGATATAAATTGTATACAACAATTATCGTGCCAATTTTCACAAATCATTAGGGAATTCAAAAATTATTCAACTATTTTTTTTGTTTTACTGCGTGTTCAGCCCTGAGATCATTCTCTTTTGATACTACATTCCTGACTACCAAATCGAGTTTGGTAGCCGATTCACCAATCCAGTGCATAATTTCCATATTATTGGGATCAGCAGCATCATCAAAATTATAGATTTGAACAAACCCCAGTATAGCTGAAACCGGGCCTCTTATTTCGTGTGCTTGTATATGGGCTATATCACTCAAAACATTACTCTGTGCCTCAATATGCGCAAGGTTCTCCTTCTTCTCTTTTGAAAGAAGGGCATTATACTTTTTTTGTGTTTTGTAGTTCCGGAAAATAAAAAATGTCAGTGCAAGAACTAAAACAAGACCACTATAACCACCATATGTATAGTAATGTACGCGCTGAATATTTTTCTCGTATTCAGCAGCCTGTTTTAATCTTTCGGTGCGGTTGGTATTTTCAATGTCTTTCCGCATGGCTTCATTGGTCTTTTCAATATTTCGGGCGCTGTCCCGGTTATTGATATAATGCTGGTATGCATCCAGCGACTTTTCAAATTGCCCGATCTGCCTGTAGGCGTTGTACAATCCGAACCATGCATCTTTTTGATCATTAATTATATGAGTTTTCTGAGAGAAATCAAGCGCTTTTTTAAGGTAGAACACTGCCAGGTCCGGTCGGTTTTCTTTCAGATATGCATTCCCAAATGTAGCATTGGTTTTTGACAAAAGATGTGTATAACCCTGCCCTTCAGCCAGGTATAAAGCACTATCGGCATATTCAAGGGCTTTTTTATAAACACCAGAATCTATATAGGCATTAGCTATTTCATTCAGTATGGTTACTTCATCATCAAACCGATTTCTTACCCTGCTTTCAAGCAAAGCATTCTGAAAATATTCATTTGCTTTTGCATATTGTTTCAGCTGTTTATATGTTTTGCCAATACCTGTAAGACAAATTTCTTTAAAACGCGCGTTTTTTATTATAGTGCTGGTAATTAATCCTTCTTCGAAGGTTTTCATTGCCTTTTGGGGATCAGGCATAGCAAGATAAATATCAGCCATATTAATCAGAATGCCAATTTTCATTGAAGTATCTGATAGATCACTACCCTTTTTTCTGGCAATTTCTGCTTCAATTTTTTTTAAAGAGCTATCGTAATAGGTTATAGAATTCGTATAATCTCCCAGCAACCCATATTCATGCCCGATATCAGCCAAAATTCCAATAACAAGATCAGTTCCCGGCTTAAGTTCCAATGCCTTCCTGAAATACTCAATAGACTTATCTGGTTGATTAAATCTACCATAGTTCTTTGCCATTGCTTCATAAGAAATAGCTTCAGTAAGTATATCCTCATTTTTAATGGCCAGGTCTGCATTTTCCTGTAATACTTCTAAAATCTTCTGATGATCATGCAAACAGTTCATGTATAGATTCCCTAAAGCTCTATTTGTTTGATAAATTCCCGGAAACCATTTGATCTTTAAAGCAAGTTGTTTAGCCTCATTGATTAACAATAATTTAGATAAAGAATCATCACATCCAATTGATAATTCACGCTCAATTATAAAATTTATTTTTGCTGTATCAGATCCTATTTGACCAACGCTTATATTAAATGAATCGACATTAAACTTTTGAGTCTGGGCATAAAGATATTGTTGTGAAAAGCTGAGCAGAATTGCACATAATAAAAACAAAACCTTAAATAAATTACTCATCAATACGTATTAAGATTAATGCAACTTATTGCCAATAATATACCCCAAATAAAAGCGTAAAATACACACTTATTACCAACCCGAAAACTAAAATAGAAAATTTCAAAAAAAAATCGAACAAAAATGATAGTTGAAACAAAAAACAGTGTATCTTTGAAGCTATACTTGATTTTATTGTCATAACTGAGCTGATATTTTAAACCATCGGGTAATAAATATTTCACAATGAATACTGGAAACAAACTTCTCCTTGCGATTTTTTCGCTATTTTTAGTTGGCTTTACTTCAAATGCCTCTATTGCTCAATCCGTTACTATTGGGGTTGAATTTGGCCTTCACGCATCTGGTGGTGGAGACTGCGTAGGCAAAGGCGTTTGCGACTGCGATGTGGCTGGAAATCTTGGAACAAATGTTCACTTTTCAGTAAGTGCAGATGGTACTACTTTGATAATGCAATTCAGTATTTCCGCTCTGCGAAACAGCCAGCCTGGTCAGGTTGCTTATTTCACATCAGGATCTTATGTTTTTGATGGTACATACTCACTGTCAAATGAATTATTTTCCGGCTTAAACTTACCAACCGGAGCTTACATCAACGGTAACAGTAATGGTACTGTTTCGATAGATAGTGATATTGCTACTGTTTATGAGACAATTTACACTCAGAATTAAACTTATTTAGTATATAAATTATTTCATTAAAGCCTTTTCAGGACAACTGAAAAGGCTTTATTATTTCTCGAAAGTAATACTATATATATACTGATGCCAATAAGATAAACTATTGTTTAGTCAGTGTAAATAGTGCATTCTTAAATTCTATTTTCTTGCTACTATTAAAAACAATTAATCCATCTTCAACCGAATATGGATTAATTGTTTTAATACCCTCATAGAGCAAAATTCAATAACAAGGGGATTTTTAATACCTCTTGGCAGTAAAGGTTCCGGCAGTAATTACCTTGCCATCAGAACATGTAAAATTGAAAGTACCAGAGATGGTTGTACTCGAAACTGCACTGATAGTAACACTACCTGACTGTGAAACAGAAGTCAAGGCACCAACTGTTGGGACGTATTCGGCAAAAGCGCCTGTCGAACCAGGTGCTATCAGAGATGTTGTACCAGCGGCCCCACTCCAACCATAGATGGAGATATTAATCTGTGGCGGCCCTCCAACACTTCCGGTTACTGTTGATCCGGTAATTCCCAAATTGGTTCCCACCAACGCTGCAATACAAGATGTAGCATTCATCGTTGTAGATCCGATTGTAGCTTTCATAGAATAGGTAGGCGATGCGGGCGAACTGCTGGGTGATGAGCAAGCCGATAAAAAAGTAAATCCCAACAGGGCAAATACTGCTAATAATTTTAATTGGCGCATAATTGATGTTTTAGTCCGGGGTAAAGCTAACAGATATATGTTAAACAGAAAATGCTGTCCCCCTGTTCGCTAACAATTAGTTCAAAAAATAAGTTGAAATAGAACCTATAAGCTGATTCAAAAACCAAATTCAAAATCGCTACTTTTAAAATCTAAGTTGCTGGTATAGGAAAACCTGATTTTCTCAATACCCTATTCATCGAAAGTAACTACTTTTGCACCTCAAATTCAGGCTATGGCATTAAGCAATTATCCACATACAGCAGCAGAAAGGTTTATGAGGTATGTGCAGGTAGATACACAGAGTGATCCGACTTCGGCATCTCAGCCTTCAACAGAAAAACAGAAGGACCTGAGCAGAATACTGGTGGAGGAACTGAAAAAACTGGGCATTACCGATGCCGAATTGGATGAGCATGGTTATGTGTATGCTACACTGCCAGCTACCACCATAAAGGATGTGCCGGTGCTATGCTACTGCGCCCATGTGGATACTGCACCAGACTGCAGCGGAAAAGACGTAAAACCAATTCTGCATCGGAAATGGGACGGCAGCGATATAGTATTGCCAGATGATAAAAACGTTGTAATCAGCGCCAATAACCATACTTATCTGAAGGAGCGCGTTGGCGATGATATTATTACAGCCTCGGGGCATACTCTGCTAGGAGCAGATGACAAAGCTGGTGTGGCAATAATCATGGACCTTGCCAACTACTTGATACAGCACCCCGAAATAAAGCATGGTAAAATACGCATACTGTTTACCCCCGATGAAGAAGTGGGACGTGGCGTGGCTGCTATAGACATGAAAAAGTTGGGAGCCAATTACGGATATACACTGGATGGCGGTGAACGCGGCCACCTGGAAGGGGAAACTTTCTCGGCTGATGCAGTTGTCATAACATTCACAGGGGTTAGTGCGCATCCCGGCTATGCTAAAGGCAAAATGGTGAATGCCATAAAAGTGGCCTCTGCATTTGTAGATAGTCTGCCAAAAGACGAATGGTGTCCTGAAACAACCGAAGGAATGCAGGGTTTTGTACACCCAACCTCAATTGAGGGCGGACTGGAGCAGGCAACAGTGCAGTTTATTATCCGCGACTTTGTAACCGCGCAATTGGAAAAACATGAGGACAGGCTTAGGGATCTGATGTACAAAACAGCTGAGCAGTTTCCAGGTGTAACTACGACATTTGTGGTGAAGGAGCAGTACCGGAATATGAAAGAAATACTGGATTTGCACCCACAGGTGATGGACTATGCAGAGGAGGCCTATGTGCGTGCGGGCATGATAGTAGAGCGCAAAAGCATAAGAGGTGGTACTGATGGATCCAGGCTGTCGTTTATGGGTCTACCCTGCCCCAACCTGTTTACAGGCGAAATGGGTATACACTCAAAACAGGAATATGTGAGTGTGCAGGATATGGAAAAGGCGGTGGAAATGCTGGTGCATCTTTCTGGAATTTGGGAAGAAAGGAGTTAATTGGGAATTGTTAGCCGCATTTAGATTTGTCAACTTTTTAAAAGTTGACAAATCTTATAAACTCACCCAAAAATTTACAACGACCAAATTCCACATAAATAGCTTTAGACTTATTACTATCGAATTAAGACTTATTACCAACTACTAAAGACTTAGAGAAAAATGAATCCGAATTTAAAAGCTGTATTGCTTACGATACTGACACTTTCTGTTTTTACTCTGGTGATTATAGAACTTACTGGAATAAGCAGTAATTCTCTGAATGCCCTGTGGCATAGCAGTCAGGCGGCTAAGCCGTTTGTACCAGCTGCAGATCCACGTACACAGAAGGTAAATACTATGCCCAAAACAACCATGATGTTTTATGAAACCAAGCATGATTTCGGAAAAATATCGGCTGATAGTGTGGTTAAGTATGTTTATAAGTTTAAGAATACTGGTACTAATCCGCTGATGATAGCCAAGACCGATGTATCGTGCGGGTGTACTGTGCCAAGCTATAGTCATGACCCGATAGCCCCAGGGGCTGATGGGGAAATAACCGTTTCATTTAATCCAAAAGGAAAATCGGGAACGCAACATAAAAACATAATGGTACATTCTAATGCAGACCCAGAGGCAGTCTCAATTGGATTTGATGCAGAAATAAAATAAAGTATACGGTTGACAGTTTACTTTCGACTTAGAATAATTTGAAGTATAATGCATAAATAGTTTAAGCATCAGGATGGAGGATAATAGTGTTTCTATATTAGGCCGGTTCCGGAATTATTTGTCACTGATACGGTTCAGTCATACAGTATTTGCTTTGCCATTTGCCTTTATCGGATTTGTAATTGCGGTTGTTCCTTTTCATAACCAATTCCAATGGATGCTGTTGGTAAAAATGCTGCTGTGCATGGTTTTTGCCCGGAGTGCAGCAATGGCTTTCAACAGATACCTTGACCGCAGTTTTGATGCTAAAAACCCAAGGACGGCCAAGAGAGAAATACCGGCAGGTGTTATCTCTCCGGGGCAGGCGCTGCTGTTTACTTTTATCAGTTCTGTTTTGTTTGTAGTTACTACCTGGTTTATCAATAGTGCTTGTTTCTGGTTATCATTTGTGGCTTTGTTTGTTATACTCTTCTATAGCTATACCAAGCGTTTTACAGCGCTTTGCCATATTGTGCTAGGCGTTGGGTTATCGCTCTCGCCTATTGGCGCATTTCTGGCTGTAACAGGATATTTTGCATGGTTGCCGGTATTATTTTCTCTTTCTGTTCTTACATGGGTGGCAGGCTTTGATATTATTTATGCACTTCAGGACGAAGAGTTCGATCGGGGGCAGAAATTGCATTCTATACCTGCGGCATTGGGCGTTAAGAATGCATTGCTGGTATCTACTCTGCTGCATGTGGGTTCTGGCATATTTGTTATTATGGCGGGCGTTGAGGGGCACTTCTCATGGATCTACTGGATCGGCACTTTGATCTATATCAGCTTGCTGGTTTATCAACATGCCCTTGTAAAGCCAAATGACCTGAGCAAAGTAAATATGGCTTTTGCCAACACCAATGGCTTTGCCAGTGTTGTGTTTGCTGTGTTTACGATTATTTCTATCCTGATACAATTATGATAAAAATAGAGCCCGTTGCATTTGTAAAAAACTCAAGAAAAGAGGCCATAGATGATAACTGGGGGCCAATCGATTCAGAAATAACCCTTGCAGAGCATATTCCTACCGAAGCATTTAATGGAATTGAAGCTTTTTCGCACCTGGAAATAGTTTTTCATTTTGACCAGGCCGAGGAAAGCAAAATTGTATATTCGGGCAGACCAAGGGGAAATCCTGACTATCCGGTTATGGGAATTTTCGGCCAGCGTAAAAAGGACAGACCTAACAGAATCGGCCTGTGCACTATAGAAATGGTGGCGCACAAAAGCAGAACGGTAACCGTCAAAGGCCTGGATGCAATTGATGGCACTCCGGTATTGGACATCAAACCTGTGTTCAGGGAGTTTCAGCCCAAAGGGACTATAATGCAGCCAGATTGGGTTGCTGAACTTTTGAAACACTACTGGTAATACAGTAATATTTTATGAGTTTCGAGGTATTTAAAGTTGATTTTAAACCGTTGCTATAATGCTATCTTCATAAAGAGTATCTGGACATAAATCCACATCTCCCGGCCATAAAACCGAGCCATTAAAAGGTTTTACCTGCCTGAAAATATTATTATCCCACAGTGCAGTAAATACACCCTTTAACAGATAGGGTTTGACATCAAATAGTTTCTGTTCTCCATTGTTAAAAGTGAGCAACAGCAAATAATCTGGTTCTGGCTGAACATATTTTACCCTGGGATTCATATTTACTTATTTAAGTGGTTCTATCTGGAAAATTTTTTCACCTATTATAGCTAATTTCCAATTTGCAATCAAGTCTTCGCGGTGAATTTCAATCCATGCCTGAACTAACCTTACCTTAGCATTTGGTAAATATCCCTCAATTAACTCTCCGCTTTCAATACTAAACACTGCTTCATCATCATTGTACTTAACATGAATATGCGGCAAATGATGTTTCCTGTTATCGTAGAAATACATTGTAACAATCAGTCCGTAGAATAATGAAATAACCGGCATAGATTTTTTCTCAAAATTACCAAGAATAATGGTTTAAGGCAAAAGTTAACGCATTAATTATACAAAATATCAAATTCCCGAATTACAAACACAAAATTACCAATTCCACATCACTACAACCTTATCCCACTTTTTGTATCTTTGTAATTCTCCAATCTCCGGGAACCAGAAATGCAATTAGCACAAAGATTGAACTCTGTTACAGAGCCGCAGACAATAAAGATGGCCAAGTTGAGCCGCGAACTTAGGGCAAAAGGTATTAACATTATTGATCTTAGCCTCGGTGAGCCTGACTTTAAGACTCCTGAACACATCATTAATGCCGCAATCAAGGCAATGAATGATGGATACACAAAATATGCGCCTGTAGTAGGTTACCCTGAACTGCTTGAAGCTATTTGCACCAAGCTGAAAAGGGACAATAACCTGGATTATGCCACTAACCAGATTATGGTTTCGACCGGCGCAAAACAATCATTATTTAATGCTATAATGACCGTTGTAGACCCCGGAGATGAGGTGATTATTCCTACTCCATTCTGGGTAACATATGCGTCACAGGTGCAACTTGCGGGTGGCATTATTAAATACCTGGAATGCACTATTGATAATGACTTTAAGCTTACCCCGGCCCAACTGGAAGAAGCAATTACACCAAAAACTAAGTTATTTATCTACTCATCCCCTTGCAATCCATCCGGTAGCTTTTACAGCCGCGAGGAACTGGCCGGACTGGCTGAAGTTTTCAAACGTCATCCTCAGGTAATTATCATCAGCGATGAAATTTATGAGTATATCAACTATACTGGACAGCACGAAAGTATAGCGCAATTTGAGGAGCTAAAAGACCGGGTAGTGCTGATAAACGGTATGTCGAAAGGCTTTGCTATGACTGGCTGGCGACTTGGTTATATGGCTGCACCAAGAGAAATAATACAGGGCTGTGAACGCCTGCAGGGGCAGGTTACTTCTGCTGCCAATTCAATAACCCAGAGGGCATCAATAACTGCTTTACTGAGCGATCTTACCCCCACCTACAAAATGGTTGAGGCCTTCAGGCAGCGCCGCGATTACGTGATAGGCGCCCTGAAAAAAATGCCGGGTATTAAGATCAATATGCCTGAAGGGGCATTTTATGCTTTCCCTGATATCAGTTCGTTTTATGGCAAAAAGTATGGAGACTCCGTAATTGCCAATGCAGATGATATGAGTATGTTCCTGCTCAATGAAGCACATGTAGCCACAGTTTGCGGTACAGCTTTTGGCGACAATCATTGCATCCGTATTTCATTTGCCACATCCATGACCAACCTTATGGAAGCCATGGAAAGAATAGCTGCTGCATTATTAACATTGCATTGAGACCATGAAATAAATGTTTTTTTACGAAAGAAATCTTCAATGATTTTTTTATTAAAATCTTATTGCTATGCCATTGGATTACGGCTCATATGAAAAACTGAAATAACCCGAACATTATCCACTTCGATAAAGTAAAGAATCAAATAAGGGAACCGCTTGATTTGGTATCCTCTGATATTTTCTTTTCTGTAACTAAAAAACAAAGGGTTATATCCAACATTTTTGGCCGCATCTCTTACAGCTTCAATGAATTCCATTCCAAGCCCTTCCCTTTGATCTTCATACCATTGGTAGGCTTTGGAAATATCTTCTTCGGCTTCCTCAGAGAAAGTAATGTTATAATTCATTTTTCGATCTTGTTATGATTCGATTTTCCACCTCCTCAAAAGTCGAGAATTTCATTTGCCCATTTTTATATTTTTCCATTCTCAGGTCTAGAATGGCTTCTTGTTCAGGTGATAAACTAAAGGTTGATCGGGTATTATTTGCATCGGTCTCAAGCATGGCATAAATCATCCTTACAACTCGCTCATCAGCAAGATCCAAATATTTTTTTACCTCTTTTTTTAAATCTGTTAATTCAGCGACGCTCATAAACTGTGATTTATTGTAAAATTACTGCTTAATTCTGCTTGTAGGTCCAATTTTTTTTGATAGAAAATGTAAAATATCATCGCAAATCAGCAACTTATCCACACTCCACTCACACACGCAATATCCTTTTATGCCAATGCACCATTAAGCAACTACATTTGTAGTAACAATGGCCAAGGAAAAACTCGCGGAAACCCCGCTAATGAAGCAGCATAAGGATATTAAAACCAGATATCCCGATGCTGTACTGTTATTCAGGGTAGGTGATTTTTATGAAACTTTTGGTGAAGATGCCCATATTGCCAGCCGTGTGCTGGGCATTACACTTACCAAGCGATCCAATGGATCGGCATCTTCAGTTGACCTGGCAGGTTTTCCTTATCATTCCCTGGATACCTATCTGCACAAGCTGGTAAAAGCGGGATACCGTGTAGCAATTTGCGACCAACTGGAAGACCCGAAATTGACCAAGGGCATCGTTAAGCGTGGTGTTACAGAACTGGTAACACCCGGAGTAGCTACCAGCGATAAACTGCTTGAAAACAGAACAAATAATTTCCTTGCGGCGCTGCACCTTGGCGAACAGACCTGCGGCATAGCCTTCATTGATATTACTACCGGAGAATTTTATACCGCCGAGGGTAATATGGAATATATGGACAAGCTGATGCAAAGCTTTCAGCCCTCTGAAGTTATATTATCCAAGTCGCAGGTAAAGCGTTTTAAAGAGCTATTTGACACTAAAGTTTATACTTTCCAGCTGGACGAATGGGTGTTCCGGGAGCAATATTGTTATGACTTGCTGTTACAGCATTTCCAGACACAGTCATTAAAAGGATATGGCGTTGAGGATCTCAAATCAGCTATTATTGCCTGTGGTGTGGCCTTGCATTATCTGAAAGATACCGAACATGCCAATCTGCAGCATATCAATACGTTGCAGCGGGTTATTGCAACTGATTTTTTGTGGATGGATAGATTCACCATTCGCAATCTGGAGCTGGTGCATAGCAGTTATGAACAGGGCACCAATTTGCTGCAGGCCATTGATCATACCCATACGCCTATGGGGGCTAGGCTAATGAAACGCTGGATGATTTTCCCGCTGTTCGATCTGAACCGGATAGAACAAAGGCTGGACCTGGTGAGCCACTTTATACTGGCCCAGGACCTGAACCATGCCCTCACCCACCTGGTAAAACAGATAGGTGATGTGGAAAGATTGATTGGCAAGATTCCGCTTAAGAAGATTAATCCACGTGAGGTACTGCAACTGGCCCGAAGCATGAAGTTCATGGCGGATATTAAAGAATTATGTGCAGGCAGTGAGGATGAAGCGCTCCGCAGAATAGCGGAACCATTGCAGCCATTGCAGGAATTAAGGGAACGGATAATCAATTCGGTGGTAGACGAACCGCCGGCTGTTGTAGGTAAAGGGAGTATGATGCGCGAAGGGCTGAATGAAGAACTGGACCACCTGAGACTGATATCAAGAAGCGGCAAAGATTACCTGCTGAAGATTCAGCAGGAAGAAAGCCAGCGCACAGGTATTTCTTCGCTCAAAGTATCTTACAACAATGTTTTTGGGTACTACCTGGAAGTAACCCATGCCCATAAAGATAAAGTGCCTGCTGACTGGATACGCAAACAAACACTGACCAATGCCGAACGATACATTACACCTGAGCTGAAAGAATATGAGGAGAAGATACTGGGTGCTGAAGATAAAATACTGACTATTGAACTTGACCTTTACCAGCAATTGCTGGTAAGCATAGAACCCTACATCTCCCCTATCCAGAACAATGCACACATCATAGCCCAACTGGACTGCCTGCTTTGTTTTGCCAACAACGCACACCGCTACAACTACCACCGTCCTACCCTGGTGAATGAACCTATACTGGAAATAAAGGAAGGCCGCCATCCGGTGATAGAACAGCAATTGCCACCCGGCGAAAGCTATATTGCCAATGACATAAAACTGGATAAGAAGGAACAACAGATCATAATACTTACAGGGCCCAATATGAGCGGTAAGTCGGCCTTGCTGAGGCAGACAGCCATAATTACGCTTATGGCCCATATGGGCAGCTTTGTGCCTGCGGATGCTGCAACTATCGGACTGACGGATAAGATCTTTACCCGTGTAGGCGCATCCGATAATCTGAGCGGCG
Organism: uncultured Bacteroidota bacterium; assembly: GCA_903904855.1. Classification (GTDB taxonomy): domain Bacteria; phylum Bacteroidota; class Bacteroidia; order Chitinophagales; family Chitinophagaceae; genus Nemorincola. Next base: position 12,512 of record CAIVEH010000131.1, read on the forward strand.
GCGAGAGCACCTTTATGGTGGAGATGAACGAGACTGCCAGCATCATCAACAATATCAGTGAGCGCAGCCTCGTTCTGCTCGATGAAATAGGCCGTGGCACCAGTACCTACGATGGCATATCACTGGCATGGAGCATCGTAGAGCATCTGCACAACAACCCGGCAAAGCCTAAAACACTGTTTGCAACCCACTACCACGAACTGAACGAATTGGAACATCAGTTGCCCCGTGTGCGTAACTTCCACATTACCCATAAAGAAACCGGCAATAAAGTCATCTTCCTTCGCAAATTGGCCCCTGGCGGCAGCCGCCACAGCTTTGGTATTCAGGTGGCCCGCATGGCAGGTATGCCTGCTAAGCTCCTCGACCGTGCCAATGAAATCCTTTCCCAGCTGGAAGAAAAACATGCCAGCACCGGCGATACCTTGCAAAAAGTAAAAAACATAAAACCCACCCCCAATTATCAGCTCAATATTTTTGATGGCGTTACGGATGATATGCGTCGGATACAACAGTTACTGGATGAAACAGATATTAATACACTTACACCAGTTGAGGCGCTACTGAAGCTGAATGAGATGAAGGGGATTGTGAAGCAGTACAGGAAGTGATGTTATTATTTTCATTAACTTTACTTATCTAAAGCCATTGTATTATGGGCGCAATTTTTGCAGATATAGAGCTGATTAACGCCGAGGATATTGCCTATGCACGCAGGCATTATATAGGAGAAGAGGAAATTAAAAGAATGTATGTTAACATCCGAGTAGATACCGGCACTGACTTATTGTGTATCAATGAAAGTATCCAGGAACAGCTTCAATTCCCAATTGTAGAAAAAAGAAAAGCACAACTTGCTAATGGGCATATCGTAGAGTATGATGTAGTGTCTTGTGTTGAACTTAGATTCAAAAACCGCAGAACCATTTGCAGTGCAATGATTCTGCCAGGTGATGCTGAACCGTTATTGGGCTGTATACCACTTGAAGACATGGATGTTTTAATCCATCCGCTCAGAGAAGAATTGATTGTAAATCCAGACCATCCTTATTTTGCCCAAATGAAGGTTTAATTCAAGAAAATAGTACAACTTCTTATAAATCTCCCCAAAATAATATCCTATAGAATAACACTTGCGACTCTCTTTTCTATCTTCGCAATGAATATTCCATATCCATGCGTTTTTGCCTTTCATCTTTATTTTGTTTACTATTTACATCTGTCATTGCACAGCCCACCGGGCTGCTGCATCAGGCTTATTCTGAAAAGTTTTATTACATTGATTCTTTATGCAGTATTTCTAACCTTTATAAGGGACCAGAATTTTATAAGAATATAGCTTATCTGCAAAAATGGGCTGCTGATAACAATGACCCTGAATTGGGTATCGATTTTGAAATAGTTGCTTTGAAAAGTAAAATGGATGATAAGGATACTCTTGAAGGTACCATCGAAAAAGATTTATTGAACCTGGAAAGAAAGGCCGGAGAAGGCAATTTTATTTATACCAGGGCACAGGTAATACAGTTGTTAGGCATTTACCATTGGAGCAGGGGCAAAAACCCCAATCTGGCTATAGAAGATTACCTCACCGCATTTAAACTATATAAAGACTTTAAACCATATGATTTCCCTCCCAAAAGGGAGTATATATACATACTAGGCACTGCCTATTATATTTTTGAAGATTATGAGAATGCCATTAAATACCTGAAAGAAGCCTTGGCAACCAAACCTGAAAAAAAATCAAATTATTTAAATCCAATTTACACTTCTCTGGGCCTTTCCTACAGATGCAAAAAGAATTACGACAGTTCAACCTGGTATTTCCGGAAGGTGTATGATGATACTGATAACGCCTGGAAAGCGATTACTGCCGGCAATATTGGCATCAACTATTATTATGAAAAAAAATATGCCGAAGCTATACCATTACTGGAGCAGGACATTAATACAAGTATCCGGCTCAATAATAGTATCCGTAGTGCTGCCAATACAATGTATATTCTGTCGCAGATTTATGTGTCTCAGAATGAAATAGAGAAGGCTGAAAAAATAGTAGTTCAGGGACTCAGACTTTGTGAAACCAAGCCTTTCTGGCCAGATTATGTGCTTGCTGAACACCTGTATACCCAACTGCATAAAATTTATACCCTGAAAAACGATCTGCCCATGGCTAACCTTTATGCCGACTCAGCCATGGTGGCTAAAGACAGCGTGCAGGCTAAATATAATGCGCTGAGCCTCTCGAAAGCGCAGGAAAAAACTGATTTTGTATTGCATAAACTGGAGACAGAACAGCTTCAGAACCAGAAGGACAGACATGAATTGATCAGGAATGGATTGTTGGCACTTGCAGTGCTGCTGGTAATTATTTGCATACTCTATATAAACCGGCAACGGCTGAAACAGAAAAAACTGGAAGCTGAGAAGAAAACTGCAGAAGCTGAACTGGAGAATGCAGCTGTGAAACTGGAAAGTTTCAGGCATAGCGCACAGGAGAAAAACCAGTTGATAGAGCATTTTACCCAGGAACTGGAGAAACTGAAGAAGACCGAAGAAGAACACTCAGATAATGAACTGCGGTCACAACTGGAGCGCGCTACTATACTTACGGATGAGCAGTGGGACGATTTCCGCAATTTATTTGAGCAGGTGCATAAAGGCTTTTTTGGCGGCCTTAAAAAGAAATACCCCGATCTTACTCAGGCTGAGATACGGTTCCTTGCCCTTACAAAAATGAAACTAACCTCTAAAGAAATGGCATCTATGCTGGGCACATCGGTAAATGCCATTCGCATGAACCGGCACCGGCTGCGTAAAAAACTGGACCTTGATAAAGAAGATATGATCGAGGAACTGGTGGATGATATATGATTCAATTCATGCTTAATGGGATCCGATTGTATTTGTTGAATATTTCTTCATTTCCCTTATTAATTGTAAGTATTTTTTATACTTTAGCAAAAGGGCCGCAATTAAACTTTGCCTGTTTTGAAAATACGAGTGTACATTCTGTTCATACTGTTATACTCCTGTTCCTCTAAAGTTCAGGAGCCAAAATATTTACTGACCATAGCCGATTTGAAATTCCCTCTTACAGATGAATACTATTTTGATAATTTATTTCCGACTCCACTAAAACAAATTCGCATCAAAAATCAGGTAAGGATGGAAGTTGCTGAAGAAGAACTAAAAAACACCGATAGTATTCCTACATGGGTCAGGATACATTTCAAGGAAGAAACCAGGCATACTAAAATAAAATTCGAAGATTGGTACAGGAATTTGTATAGTAAAATGTATGGCGGGTCTGACACTAATTTTTACGATAAAAAAGGAAATTTAATCAGGTCTGCCAGCTCTGGTTTATGGCGTTTTTATGAAAGAAACAAATATGATACTCTGGGTTTTAGAATCAATTCAGGCGGTGGAAACTGTGTATTTTTCCATGCTTTATATGGATTTATATTTGACTCAAGAAACAGAATTCTTTATTGGGTCGAATATGAGGAAAACAGGATGAATGGAATTTATATGCCACAAGTTTTAGAGTCGTTATCTTTCGATTCTGCAGGATATTTGTTACAATCTATCTCTTATTTTATTGATGGATCAATATCCAGGACAATTTTTTCGTACAACAACGATAAAAAAATCACCCAGTTTAGAAAGAACAATTTCTGGAAAAAAGGATCAGATGCAGGTAAGGAAATCGCTACATATGATCAGTCTATTGCTAAATACTTCTACCATGATCAGCGACTGGATTCAATCATTACTTATCATGAATCTTTTAAAGACACCAGCCTAAATTATTTCGTCAAGTCCTATTTTGATAGCACCGGTCTCCTATCAAAAGCTATTAATTGCAATCCTTCTTACCCACATCCCAAAATAACCGACTACTCTTACTCGAAATATTGAACAACTTTGCAAATTTAAATCCATAAACACAATCGAAAATATTACATATTTTGCCATTGCATGAACACCCTCAATCAACTACGGAAAATGTAATTACTCAAGTATACACTTTGTACCCTTTCAATAATAACATAATAATCTTGTGCTCTTTGTGTTTTCCTTAGTGTACTTTGTGGTTAAATTCCTTATTTCAATTTACGCTGTCAAGTATAATTGAGTGGCTTTGCGTGCTTAATTTATTTTATTTCGCTAACACTACTGTTCTCAATTTGCGCCTCTGCGCCTTTGCGTGAGTTATTAATATAACTTCCCAGCTATCCATAACTCGCATTTCAAAAAACTCACTTATTTTTGCCCCCACCATGAACAACATCAACCATTTACGGAAAGCCTGCAACGGCATCTGGCTCACAGAACATCAAGCGGATCAAACCATTGATGTACTCGCCATCGACAGCCGCAACATAGAGCAACCCGAACAAGCCCTCTTCATAGCCCTCAAAACCTCCCTGCGCGATGGCCATGCCTTTATTTATGATGCCTGGCAAAAGGGTGTCCGCAATTTTCTGGTATCGCAAACTATCGAAGACACCCGGATCTCTGACAGCAATATCATACTCGTAAAAGATACCCTTGCAGCCCTGCAGCAAATAGCCGCAGCACACCGCAGACAGTTCAGTATACCCGTTATAGGCATCACCGGCAGCAATGGCAAAACTATTGTCAAGGAGTGGCTCTACCAGTTGCTCAGCAACAACTACAATATAGTGCGCAGCCCTAAAAGCTACAACTCGCAGGTAGGTGTGCCGCTCTCGGTATGGCAGATGAACGCGGAACACGACCTTGCCGTATTCGAAGCCGGTATTTCGCAGCCCGGCGAGATGGAACTGCTCGAGCGCATCATTCAGCCCACTATAGGTATCTTCACCAATATCGGCGAGGCCCACAGCGAGGGCTTCCTCAATGGCCGCCAGAAGATCAACGAAAAACTCCTGCTCTTCCGCCATGTGCGCCAGCTCGTTTATTGCCTCGACCATTCCGAACTCAACCAGTGCATACTGCAATACAAAAACCACGTAAAAGGCGGCCGCAACGAGGAGCCACTGCAGTTGTTCACCTGGTCGCAGAAGCAGGATGCCGATCTCAGGATAACCGAAATACTTCGCAACACCACCAGGACCGACATAAAAGGAACCTATCAGGGTAATGAAATCACCATCCAGATCCCCTTCACTGATGATGCCTCCGTAGAGAACACCATACACTGCTGGTGCATATTGCTGCTGATGGGCATAGACCAGGAAGATACCCGCCTGCACATGAAGCAGTTGCAGCCCGTATCTATGCGCCTGGAGCTGAGGCACGGCATCAACGACAGCACCATCATCAACGATACCTACAATTCCGACCTTACCTCTGTGGCTCTGGCCCTCAACTACCTGAGCCAGCAGAAACAGCACAGCCACCATACCGTAATCCTCTCCGACATTCTGCAACCCGGCAAGCGCGATATGGACCTCTACGAAGAGGTGGCCTCATTGCTCAGCCGCAAAAATATTCAGCGGTTCATAGGCATAGGGCCAGTCCTATCTAAGAACAAAGCCGCTTTCCGCAAAAACAAAAAACTGCGGAGCATCTTCTTTAAATCAACCGACGATTTTCTCAAAAACTTCCACCTCCTCACCTTCAATAAAGAAGCAGTGCTGCTCAAGGGTGCAAGGGTGTTTGCATTCGAAAAAATAGGCCTGCTCCTCGAGCAGAAAGTACACCAGACGGTTATGTCCATCGATCTCTCGGCCCTCACCCACAACCTCAATGTATTCCGGGCAGAGCTGCAGCCCGGGGTAAAGACCATGGCCATGGTCAAGGCATTCTCCTATGGCAGTGGTAGTTTCGAGATAGCCGGGCAGCTCCAGTTTGCCGGTGTCGACTACCTGGCCGTAGCCTATACCGACGAAGGAATAGCCCTGCGCAAAGCAGGTATCAAAATGCCCGTAATGGTCATGAGCCCCGATGCCACATCCTTCGACCGCATGATAGCCTGGAAGCTCGAACCCGAGATATTCAACTTCCGCTCCTTCGAGGCATTTGTGCATATAGCGCAGACCTTCGGCGCACAGCAATACCCCGTGCATATAAAGCTCGATACCGGTATGCACCGCCTCGGGTTCACCCCCGCCGATATTGACGAACTGGGCGCAAGAATCAAAGATTGCAGCCACATACGCATAGCCAGTATTTTTAGCCACCTTGCCGCCAGCGACGACCCTGCGCAGGATACCTTCACCCTGCAGCAGGCCCGCCTGTTTGAGGAGATGAGCGGCCAACTGTTCACCTACCTGCCCTACAAGCCCCTGCGCCACCTGTGCAACTCAGCCGGCATCATCAGGCACCCCGCGCTGCACTACAATATGGTGCGCCTGGGCCTCGGCCTCTATGGCGCCGATAGCAGCCACGCACTGCAGCACAAACTAAGGCAGATAAGCACCCTGCGCACCAGCATAGCACAGGTGCACGAAGTGCCCGCCGGCGAAAGCATAGGCTATGGCCACCACACATTTGCCACACAGCCCACCCGCATAGCCACCATATGCATAGGCTATGCCGACGGCTACCCCCGCTCGCTGGGCCACGGCAGGGCACACGTGCTCATACACGGCCAGCCCGCACCCACCCTCGGCAGCATATGTATGGATATGTGCATGGTAGACATCACCCAAATCCCCGAAGCCCGCGAAGGCGATGACGCCATCATCTTTGGCCCCTCCCTGCCCGTAACCCACCTCGCAGATTGGGCCCACACCATCTCCTACGAAATAATGACCGGCATATCCCAGCGCGTAAAGCGGGTTTATGTGAATGAGGAGTGATTGATTAACCGCCACGCCTATTGGGCATGCATCATCTACAACGAAACCAAGCGGCATCTCCCAGGGCGTAAAGCGGGTTTATGTGAATGAGGAGTGATTTTGGGGGGGGGACGGGGTTTGGGATGGCTATGTTGCAGTAGTGGCGTCGCACAATTGTACGACATCACTTTATTGAGCTTGTCTTATATCGACCTGTATTCACATTTATGAATAACCATGCAAGACCTTGCAACTCGTATAATCAATGCAATGATGCAAAAGCTTTTAGCTTTACTAACAAATCTGTTTTTGAGACAAAAGGATAGACTCATGGAGAATTCAACTTAGTTAGAATGGAACTGTATTAATTCCCCATTTTCTGAAAATTCATATGTAAATCTACCAACGGTATATTTTTTATTTGGTGTTTTTTTAAAGCTAAACATTGGTTTTACCTCTTTATATCGTCCATGGTTAATTTCTAAAAAATCAGCTAAGGCAATTGATTTAGTATAGTGATATACCTTCAGCATATGGAAGTTAATAAAGCCTTGATGGTTTTTATGCAGCTTAATAAATTCATTACTTAAGCCGTGCGGAATCCAGAATAATGCGTCAAATTGTTTGTTTACTTCATTAATAACTTTAGGAAAATCATTTCCCCAATATCTTTTAGCCTCATTCTCATAATCTCGAAACAAGGTAGGGTTTAAATCTTTCAAATGCTTAGCACTATCATTAAGTCCGTCAGACGTTTGGATGTCTGTCAAATATCCGTCAATAAAAAATAAGTTATAACCAATACTGGGCACATAAAACATACCATTTTCATCTGGGTTCTTTATATTCAATACCCTGGCTAAAAAATCTATCTTTAATGTCTTATAATCAGCACCATTTTCCAAGATATTCTTAGTGTTATAACTACTATATTCGTGTTTATAGTCAAAATCTTTGAGAAAACTTTTTACATCGCTTTCTTGTATGTTATCAACGTCTTTACTTGGTACAACAAATAATACATTCAAGGTAAAAACCTCTAAACATACACAGAAAATTTTAGGGTGGTTAATTGCACCAAGAAAAGTATGGACTTGATCCGTATTGTAACCAATTTCGTAACAAAAATCGTTTATTGATCCAGTGAATGGAACCTTCTTATATCCTTCGTTAGAATTAACGAACATAAATCGTTTTTTAATTATTAAGTTCACTAAAAGTAGATATTCATCTATTTCTTCCCACTTCGTTTTGCCATATTTGGAACCCCATCTCCTGCAGTTATAACTGTGATAACATTTGCTTCTTGAATATACTCTTGTAACAATTTACCAATCGGTTTTTTTGTTCTTTGACTTTCTTCAATCGCTTTTTGAATAAGCTCACCAGATAAAGTTTGTCCTTCCGGTGCTGAAATTAATGTTTGTCTATTAAATAGTGCAGCATTATCATCTTCGGCTATTGACATATATTCATCCATTATTTTAAGGTTCTCCTCACTTTCCATAATACCCATTCCCTCTCCATAAGTATGTCTGATTTCAAATTTATCACTTGCCTGTTCTAATAATTCAATTGTAAATAAATCCTCATCTGTAAATTTAATATGGAAGTCATTAAATTTCAAAAATATTTTACCGTCAATCTTCATTTGAATATGGAAATGAGGGGCTGCCCCATCTGTGGAGTTGACATGTCCACTAATATCAGTATGACCGATAGAAAAAGCCCATTCAATATTCTTGTATTTAATTGTTGTCTCCATGTAGGAGTTAGCTGATGTTTCTTCTTTTAGATCGTTGATATTACCTAATGGCTTTTCAGTATTTGCTAACCACCTAAAATATGAATTAAGTCGAAAGAAACTAATTGGGTTAGTCAAATAATTATTGAAATGTTTTTTCTTTATACCGTTAGGATATGTAAACCAATGAAAACATGGTTCTGATACAATAAACGAATTCATTTGTTTATTACATAAAAAACATTTATTCATATTTAATGCTTCGATGAATTCATTATAAACCCGTTCATTTTCCTCATTCATTAAACGAGTATTTTCATCAACATCTTCCTGAGATATGGAATCTAAAAAACTTCTTAGATCTTTATTTTTATATGGATTCATTTGAGAGAGTATTAGATAGCTGTTTCTTTAAAGATTATTTTTTAATTAATACACCAAAATAATCATCAATATCATTTCTCCATAAATAATTTGGGTGATATGTTCTAAAAGCGAATGGAATATTTTCAATGGTGATTTTCGATATTTGTCTACCGGAATATGGTTGCACAGCATCATATTTTAATTGACCAAAATTATCTTCTAAAACATCATCATAGTTTGGACCAGTTAAAAATAAAATCAAGTTGGGTTTTATTATTTCCAGTTCATCCTTAATAACGGAAAAACATGTCTTTTCTATATTATAGATTATTGGCGAAAACCCTTTTGCATTTGCTTTACCTATTTTGACGATATTGTTCCAGATTAAACTAATTTTCTTTTTTGGATACTTTTTTTGAAGTAGCTCCTTAAATCGTTTAACGCCATTCCAAAATTGCCCACCATATGTGAAGCAATATCCATTGTTAAAAAAATCATCATATCCAGATAGACGGTCTTCGATTAAACAATTGTCTGC
>CAIVEH010000132.1 GCA_903904855.1 uncultured Bacteroidota bacterium
CTGCGCCGCATGTTTGGGTATAAAGGAGTAAGTGTGATGAAGCAATAACTGATCAGAATTAGCTGACATCGGGTTAAAAGCAGAATGTAAGCCCATTCACTTTTTAATACTCAATCGTCATCCCTAATCCCTCTTTCAACCTTGCCAGTTGGGGGTTTTTCTGGGCCATTACATCAAATATTTCGCTTTTACTGAGGACAACGTTCTTTGCCAGTTCGGCTTTTATTGCCTCATCTTCCTTTATCTCGGTGGTAATGCGTACTACCATTTTGGTCTCGGCACGGTAAAAGTCGATGAGGCTGGTGCGCTGCTCCTTGGCATAAGTATCGGTTAGCTCGCTAGGCGAAATAATGCGCAGTTCATCGGGCGGAAATACCTCAATCTTCATCATGGTAAACTGTGCATGAATCACATTCTTGGAGTTAGCCTGGAGTTGTTGCTTGTATTGTTCAAACAGTTGATCGGCTATTTCTTTCGTAAGTACTTTTTGCTCGGCATTCTGATTGGCGGTGGCCTTTGTTACCTCTGAACCAAGGTCAGACAGAAAATCCATACTAAGCCTCCGGCCAGTGGCAGGAGGCGGGGTAAATGAAGGTATTGCCGGGGTCGGTTTGGGGGCATTTACCGACTGAGACTGGCTGGCTGGCGGCTCCTTTTCATTTTGGATATTAACCGGGGCAACAGGCTCCTGAACTATCTTCTTATTTAATTCAACCTGCTCATTACCATTTTGTTGAACTGGCTTATTTGGAGCAGAAGATAAAGACTGAGGAGTAGCTACACTTACATCACTGTAGTTTTTTTTTACATCGTTATTATCAGTCAACTGCGAACCGCCAACGGCTACCTGCGAACCAGATACTGCCTGAAGCAGATAGCATAAACGGATCAGACACATCTCGCTGTGGAGGCGCTTATTGGTAGCAGTTTTGTAGTTAAGCTCGCTATCGTTGATAACATTGAGTGCTGAAAGAATAAATGATGGCGGGGTCTGGTTGGCCTTTTCATTATATACCGGGCGGAAGTCGTTAGGCACATCCAGCAACTTGGCCATACGGGCATCTTTGCACAGCAGCAGGTTGCGGAAATGCTCGGCAAGACCATTGATGATTACATCACCTTCAAAACCCTTTTCAAGCGCCTGATCGAGCAGCAGCAATGCCCCTGCCACATCCTGGCAAAGCATACTGTCGCTGAGCCTGAAGTAGTATTCGGCATCGAGCAGGTTCAGGTGCTCCATGGTATTGGCATAGGTAAGCATGCCGTTGGTAAAGCTGGCAATACGGTCGAGCATTGAGAGGGCATCGCGCATACAGCCTTCGCTTTTCTGAGCTATTATGTGCAATGCGGCATCCTGAGCCAACATACCTTCTTTGGCAGCTATGCTTTGCAGGTGGGCCACTATATCGTGAGTGGTAATACGCTTGAAATCGAATATCTGACAGCGACTCAGGATGGTTGGCAGTATCTTGTGTTTCTCGGTAGTGGCCAGGATAAAGATGGCATATGGCGGCGGCTCTTCCAGTGTTTTCAGGAAGGCGTTGAATGCCGCTGCGCTAAGCATATGTACCTCATCTATGATATACACCTTATACCTGCCTTGCTGTGGTGCAAACCGCACCTGGTTAGTCAGTTCACGTATATCATCCACAGAGTTGTTGCTGGCGGCATCGAGCTCAAATACATTGAAAGAGGTACTATTCTTGAAGCTTGTACAGGTATTGCAAACCCCGCAGGCCTCCATATCGGAAGTGGGTGATTCGCAGTTGATAGTTTTGGCCAAAATACGCGCACAGGTTGTCTTCCCCACCCCTCTGGGCCCACAAAACAGATAGGCGTGAGCCAGATGCTGGTTTTTGATGGCATTTTTGAGGGTGGTGGTAATATGCTCCTGCCCTACCACAGTATCAAATGTCTGTGGCCGGTATTTACGGGCGGAAACTATGTATTGGTCGCTCATTTTTTTCAGTCTAAAGTCTTCAGTCTAAAGTCTAAAGTAAATTGTTCTCAATTTTACGGCTTTAGTTAGTTTAGTCAAAAGTAAAGAGGATTGGGTAGATTGTGAAAAGAAGTTTTTTTGTGTCGCAAAATGAAATATACTTATTTCTGCGTAATAAAATAATAGTTTAATATATAAAATATCATCCATGAATCCCTTTTACATCATACTCCGGCGGGTGCTTCAAAGAATATTTCCTACTGATATTTTGATTGAAATTGGCAGGCTTGTAATTTCTCCGGAACAAGTACTGGACCATAACAGGGTAATCGAATTTCTCATTTACATTTACCAGCTCATTGCTTTTGAAATTATATATGTTGAAGGTCCAGTAGTTATGTGTTTTATGGCTCTTGAGGTCCATAGTTATGATTTCATAATTGCCATCGCCATCCATGTCCCGTTCGGGAGTATTATGGCTGTCGGTTTTATCCATGTACTCAATCTTTGTAAATTTATTGTCAGGTTGCTGAAACAGATACAGTACCCTGACATTCATAGCAGCCAGCCCGCAACCATTATAATGTGCTACAAACTTTAAATCTTTCTGACTATCGCCATTGAAATCAGCAACCCTGATGGGTTCTGAAAAATCCATTGGGTTGAACCCTTTTTTCAGGTTCAGACACTGAATAAATTGTTTCCCTTTATACAGCTGAAGATAATCGCATTTGGGATTGTCTGCCAATACAGCCCTGATCATCAGGTTTTCTTTGCCAAAAAATCCGGGTATAACTATATAGTAAGTCAGTTTCTGTGTTTTGCTATAAGCACGAGAATCCTGTTTCCATCCTTTATATTTTTTATACTTTATAGCATGATATTTTTCAAACGGGTATTGGGCACTTACTGTGTGGAAAAGTAGGAGAAATGGTATAAGAAATCTGAATTTCAGAATGCATATTTATATCAGCAAAGTTATATTATTTAAGGGCAGAAGGCAGTGTTTGTTGGATTAATTTTTTTTTTGTGGCAATCAAGTCCTTGTATAGTGGGATGTGGGCATAAAGGTCGATTGCGGGCCAGTTTATGAACATTGAAACTATTCTATAAATCTGGGGTATCCCGTAAACACGGAAATTGTAACTTTATAGATTCATGCGTCTATACCTGATTCTTTTGCTTACGGTTTCTTTTGCCTTCCTTCATAGCAAAGCCCAATCCTGCAAAACTGATTCTCCAACTGTTTCAACACTATCTTCGCTGAAAGAAACGATAAAAAAAGATCCCCGCAAAAACCTGGTGGACCTGAAAAAATTAATTCCAGGCCTGTTGGTCTCTATGCCCTATGCTTCGTCTAATAATTTCACTAAAGTAAATTTGTATAAAAACCCTTTCGCCTGCCTGCGACAGGAACCAGCTCTGGCGCTAAAAAAAATACAAGAGGAGCTAAGTAAGAAAGGTCTTGCACTAAAACTTTATGATGCCTTCAGGCCTTTCCCGGTTACCTGCAAAATGTGGCGACTTGTGCCCGACCGGAGATATGCGGCGAACCCACGAAATGGCAGCAACCATAACCGTGGAGTAGCAGTAGACCTCACTATAATAGATATCAAGACCGGAAAAGAGCTGAAAATGGGTACGCCATTTGATAATTTTACTGACAGCGCTCATCACAATTTCTACAATCTGCCGCCTGAAGTTATTGCCAACCGCAGGCTATTGAAAACAGTAATGCGCAAATATGGTTTTAATATTGTGCCTACTGAATGGTGGCACTACCAGTGGATGAACAGGGCAGGTTACGAAATTATTGACCTTGATTTTGATGACATACGGGAGATTTTGCACTAAGAGTTTAAAACTAAGTTGTGCCACACCTTAAAGGTTTGGCATAACTGCGCAAATCGTTTACCAGAATTAGTTTCCACCTGACCAAAATCATTCTGATTTATCTTGCAGGTAAATAATTTTACCTGAATTAGGGATAATAATGCCGGGGCAAATGCCCGGGCATTTGTTGTATTGCCTAACTTAACAAATTGGAAATCAAAATTTAAAGCCTGAATATCTAAACCACATATTTGATGAGTCAAGAAACAATCAAAAACAAAGGCCGGGGACGGATATTTGAAAATGATGTCCTTGAATTTTTAACACGTACCAATCCGCTGGTTATCTATTGTATCTATTTTCCGGTTATCGGAGGTATGCTGTATTACGGACACGTACATAAATTACTTGGCTTTAGACTTGAGGCAATTCTTTTTGTAACTGGTATTCTATTCTGGAGCCTGTTTGAATATTTTGCACACCGCTTCCTGTTTCATATGCCGGCAAATACCCCAAGGGCTAAAAGGTTTGTATTCATTATGCACGGCATACATCATGAGTACCCGCGCGATAAAGGGAGGTTATTTATGCCGGTGATACCCAGTGTTACACTGGCAACGATTATCTTCCTTACAATGCGCCTTCTGATGGGCTGGAATGCCCTGGCTTTTTTCCCTGGTTTTATGCTGGGTTATATTTGTTAGGCTCTATGCACTATGCCATCCATGCATTTGCACCGCCCAAATTTTTGAAAGCCCTGTGGCGCAACCACGCCATGCACCATTACGAAACCCCAGATATGGGTTATGGCGTAAGTTCTGTGTTATGGGATCATATTTTCGGTACAGTGCCCAAATTGGGAAAGCATAAAAAGTGATTTATTGCTTCTTGCTTTGGCATTGCTAATTCATTAAAACTGCACATTATTTTTTTCTAAAAACAAATGATTATGCAAGAGATTCTGAAGAATATTTTTGAGCGAAGGGCAGTAAGAAAATACAAAGACATGCCGGTGCCTAAAGAAATGGTAGAAATATTGCTCGATGCCGGCCGAATGGCCCCCTCTGCAATGAACCATCAGCCATGGAGGTTTTATGTACTCACTAACCCCAAGAAAATAATCAAATTCTCGAAGGAGATTGCACAGCTTGCTATTAAAGAGATCAAACATGTGAATGTAACGGATCTGCTCAAGATGACCCTAAGCAATTTCCATCTGTCCACCATGATAGATTTCCTGAAAAATGAAGATCATATATTTTATGGTGCGCCTGTGGTTATATTCATTACCACTCCCAAAGCAGACGAATGGGGAGCGCTGGATGTGGGAATGTGTGCACAGAACATTATGCTGGCGGCAAAGGCTGTAGGGCTGGATTCGTGCCCTGTAGGCTTTGCCAGGTTTGTGACTGAAACGCCCGATTATTTCTATCTCAATATTCCAGATACCGAGCAGGTGCATCTTGCAGTAGTAATAGGCTATGGCGATGAACATCCAGAACCTCATGAGCGGATTGGGAATAATGCGGTTAATCTTTAGATGCCGCAATTTAAAAGCAACACAATTCCAGCTTCCGTTGCAATAATTCTTTTTCTGCCAAGGTGTTAGCCTGCAAAAACGCAGCCTCAAATAATTCTTTTGCTACAGCAATGTTACCTGTTTGGTAATTCAACTCGCCAAGCGAGGTTTTATAATAGTAGTTATCGCTGATACCCGAAAGCGACTCCATTTTTTCAACTGCTGCACTTAATTCACCTGTTCTGGCAAGTGCAATACAGCGGTTGAGTTCGGCAACCGGGTTACCTGTAATAATTACCAGCCTGTCATATAGCCTGAGGATAAGTTGCCAGTCAGTATCGTCAAAAGATGCTGAATTGGCGTGCACACCTGCTATGGCAGCCTCAATCTGATATTCGTGCAGATCAGGGCCATTAGCCGACAAAACCAGGTAATCATTTCCTTTCTCTACAAGGTATTTGTGCCACTTGCTCCTGTCCTGGTCCTCGAGCAACACAATATTCCCATTGTCGTTTATGCGTGAGCCCAACCGAGAGGCCTGGTAGCACATAAGGGCCATTAAAGCATTAGCCTGAGGTAAATTTGTTTTAGGGTGCTCCGTCAACAGGATAACCAGCCTCATTGCTTCTTCACATAGGTCTTCTCTGATATGCAGATCGGGATGGGCGGAACAGTACCCTTCGCTGAATAAGAGGTACAAAGCCTTTAATACCGTTTCTGTCCGTTTCAGTATTTCATGCTCACCTGGATAATCAAGTGGTTTATTTTCTTTTCTCAGTCGTTCCTTCGATCGGTACAATCTTTTATTTATAGTATCTGTCTGAGTCAGAAATGCTGCGGCTATCTCTTTAGCGCTTAGACCGCAAAGCACATTCAGAATAAGTGTGATCTGCGCTTCAGCCGATAATGCTGGATAACAGCAGGCAAACATCATTCTTAGCTGGCTGTCGGCTATTTCACAGGGCCCGAACAATTCACCGATTGCTGGTGCAAGTGTATATTCCGACTGAAGGGATATAGTAAGATCATTGTCAATTTTCCGTTTCAGTTTATTCCTTCTTATAAGGTCTATGGCTTTGTTCCTGGCTACCATATACAGCCATGCTTCAGGGTTGGCAGGTATATTACCGAACTTCCAGGATTCAAGTGCCTTAAGGAGTGTATCATGCACAATATCCTCTGCCTGACTCATGTTCCCGATACCAAATAGACGTGTAAGAACAGCAACCATCTTTCCCGCTTCATGGCGGAAAAGATGGTCTACAAGTGGTCCGGCAGCGTTGTCGCTTGTTAATGACATTCAGTTCTGGCAATTATCCCATTTTCTGGATGGGACGCACTTCCAGGTGTCCGTTTTCTTCAAATATTGGGCAGTCCTTTGCTATCTCCACAGCGTGGTCAATATCATTGGCAAGCACAACTAAATAACCACCTACTACTTCTTTGGCTTCAGTATAGGGACCATCGGTCAGTACTTTTGCGGTGCCGCTCAGTTGTTTACCTGCAGCCTGCAACGGATCACCGGATACATAAGTGCCCTTCTGTTGAAGTGAAGTGATCCACTGATACCATTTGTGCATCTGTGCCTGCCATTCTTCAGGCGATTGGTTTAACCTTCCGCCACCACGGAATAAATACATGAATTTTTCCATTTTGTTTCTTGTTTTTAGTGTTAAAAAATTAGCTACAGTTAAATAACGATTGATAACAAAGAAATAGGACAGGATGTAAAAATATTTTTTTCCAGCACTAAATTATTTAATTATTCTGAGTCGTTTTAACTCATTTTTGCGCTCCTCTGCCATCTTTTCTATTGATATAGTAAAGGCGATAGCACTGATATTCCTGATATGCATTTTCAGAAATGGGAATGTATCAGCAGGGTATATTGTATACATTTCGCGCAATGCCCACCCTACCCCTTTCTGCACATAATATTCCTTGTCTTTCAACAAAGGCATTACCAAAACAGCTATCTTTTCAAAAGGCAGAAACACTTTTTTGGTGCGGCTGAAATACAGCAGGCTCACCACCGACTGTCTTCGTTTCCATAGATTATCAGATTGGTTCCAATCCGAGAGTTGGGGATAAACCTTTTCAGGATGCAATTCAAGGGCTTTTGTATTGATCTTGGCCAGGCTATCGCACAGCGACCAGTCATCCACATCTTCCTGCCATGATACCGAGGTTTCCCACAATTGCTCAAAGAGCTCCTTCCTATTCAGCGAGTTCTCCAGGAAGAAGAAGGCATGGAGCTGAACCCAAAAACTGGAGTTTTTCCAAATGTAGTTCCAGATATCCAGTTGATTCCCGAAAGGTAATTTTGAAAATGAGAAACCTGCTTTATGCAAAGCACGCCGGGCAGGTATCACCCTTGGTACAGATTCTATTGCATTTGCTACTTCATCAAGGTATTGCTTATGTGAACTGGTCATTTGCCGGGCAATATGGTATTATCTATAAAATATTGCACAGCCAGCGCATAGCCATCAATGCCAAGACCGCTGATGGCCCCGACACATTTGGAGGCTATATAGGATGTTTTTCGGTACTCCTCACGCGCGAGTACATTTGATATATGCACCTCAATGGTGGGAATGTTTATTGCTGTAACAGCATCGGCCAGAGCTATACTGGTATGGGTATAAGCACCTGCATTAAGAATTATACCCTTCACCTTACCCATACAACCATGCATATAGTTGATCAGTTCGCCTTCTACATTGCTCTGGTGGCAATGTATATGCACCAGCGGGAAACGTTCAGCCAACTGGTTGAGATACTGCTCAAAGCTCTGATGCCCGTAAATTTCTGGCTCCCGCACTCCCAGCAGGTTCAGGTTTGGGCCGTTGATGATTGCGATGTGAAGCATGTTTGAATGTGCAAATTTGGCAATGTAAGGATATGCAAATGTACCATCATTCTATCGTTAAATGCAATCCCAATAGAGCCTCATGGGGTACAATTTCTTAAGGATTGAATGCTGGTTTCCACAGATAATTTTCACTCTATTCAACATGGAATCTTATCAGGCGGTCCTCAAACCTGAGAGACCCTGGAAAGGAATATATAGAATTGGTCTGACTGATAAGACCTATATTTCTGGCATATTTATAGTCATATTCTCCCATAGGTATGGCAGGAATGAAATGATATATCTGCCTAAAGGTACAAGTAGGAAAAACACCTATAGGCACAGTTGTAAGGCTATCTCTAAAACCCATCTGGTAAGTAAGAAGAATAGTATCTGGCACTCCGGCAGGCGGATTTATATATGGTATAGTGCGAAAAACGGTTGTAAAATCCTGCGAAGAAAAAAGGATTGCACCATAATTTGTGACTGTGTAACTCAGTGAATCTCTGAGAAAATAGATTTGCTGGCCACTCTGCAGGTTCTTCACCAGTTTGTGATAAGTGTTGATACCAATCACAGAATCCTTCTCCACGTAAAAACTGTCAGGTGCAGCAATTATTGGAAATGCACTGTCTGCACCATAAACTTCATATGTCTGATACACCCAGTAATTACCAGGTTTAAGTACCATATAATCGGGATAAGAGGTGGGTGTTACAAAGATTGAATCTATTACCGTTTTAGTTATGGTATTAGTTTTCTTTTTGCATGATGTGCTGCAAATAGCACACAGCAGCAATACCAGAGACAGATTTAATAACCTCATAGAGTAAATTAGATTTTATGGTAAACGGGGAAATGGGGGTTTTAGTATGATTAATTAAACTAAAGACCTTTTTAATTACAGATAACCTTTAAGCTTAAATTAAGATAAATTAGAAATCTGGTTTATGGCCCATGTCAAAAAGAAAAGCATACTCAGTTAAATTAACTTAATAAGTGGTTCAGGCAATTAATTACCTAATTTGCACATTACCAAATTACCTAATTAAAAAACATGTGGGACGCATATCTAAAAGGGTTCAAAGCTTATCTGCAATTGGAGCGATCGATGTCGGAGAATACGATAGAGGCTTACCTGCACGATATTGCAATGCTTCGCGACCATTTGCATACTGCTTTTCCGGGGGTGGGTGTTGAGGGTATAGAACTGGAGCATCTGCAGTCGCTGCTAATGAATATTAATGAGCTGGAGCTGAGTGTGGCTACACAGGCGCGCGTGTTGAGTGGCATTAAATCTTTTTACAGGTACCTGCTGCTGGAAGAAGTAGTAAAGAAAGACCCAACCCAACTGCTGGAGGCACCCAAGATGAAGCGCACCCTGCCCCATGTGCTGAGCCTGAAAGAGATAGATAAGCTATTTGAAGCCATAGACCACAGCACGTCTGAGGGCACCCGCAACCATGCTATGCTCGAAACCATGTATAGCTGTGGCCTGAGGGTTAGTGAGGTGATAAGCCTGCGACTAACCAACCTTTACCTGGATGTGGGTTTTATAAAGGTGCTGGGAAAAGGAAATAAAGAACGGCTGGTGCCTATAGGCGATGCAGCTGTAAAATACATACTGCTGTATAAGGAGCATGTGCGTAATCACCTGCCGAATATAAAAAAAGGTAGCGAAGACATTCTTTTTATCAACCGGCTGGGCGGGGCATTATCGAGGGTGATGGTATTTATGATTATGAAGGACCTGGCCAAAAAATCGGGTGTAAGTGATACAATACACCCACACACGCTGCGCCATTCATTTGCGACCCACCTGGTAGAAGGTGGCGCCGACCTGCGCGCGGTGCAGGAAATGCTGGGCCATAAAAGTATTACTACCACTGAAATCTATACACATCTGGACCGTGGATACCTGCGGCAAACGCTGGAAAAATATCATCCCCGGTTCAGGTAGTGTTTACCGTAACCGGGGATGCAGAAAATGGGATATCGCGGCAGTAAAATTTAATGAACGGTAACTTGTGCATAACTATTCCTGAGGTAAGGAATAGTAAACACCGGTGAATCATAATAGCCACCGCCAGTATAATCTACTGACACAGCACAATTATTATATGAATTAGGTGAATAAACACTATAATAACCAATATCATAGATATAACCATCATTAGGGATAGAAACATTTTCAACCAACTGGGATGGAAAACCAAAATTAGTATACAATTTATTTGCATAACTAGAATGCAAATTTATTACTTCGAGGAAAAAATAATCTGTACTAACGTCCAGCGATAAAGTAAGCTGGTTGCTACTGGTAGGGAAAAGATCACTAGCACCCCAGTTTACTGTTTCGCCATAAGTACCGGAGGTGTTTGCACTCCAAACAGCAGAACTACCAGAAGTACCTGAATAAACAACTGAACCGCCAGCAGGAATAGTAGCAGATGTTCCATTCAATGACATATAAATAGTTGTAAAAGAATTATTATCAAAAGTGATCCGGGAAATTTCACAATTCAGACCTGAATAACCCGTCGGACAGCTACAACCTCCACTTACGCAAACGCCTCCGTTATAACATACAACTCCTTTGCAAGGATCACTTTTCTTGGAACAGGAAGTATATAAAACAGCAGAAAATGCAAATAAGATAACTAATGTAAATGCTAAGAAAGATTTAGTGTGTTTCATTTGAAAAATTTTTGGTGAAAAATAATTGTTGATTGATAAATTCTAATACAAATGTAGTCAATAACATCGGCAATTAACAGCAATAAACAGTGATTAACAAAATAATTAAATCCTTGGAAAAGCCTTTATCTACAAGGATATTAAGAGGGAATTATCATTGTTAATTGAATCAACAATTCCATACCACTAAATCAGGCAATTGGGTTATTTATGAAGGGTAATCAGAATAATACTATAAGGATTTTGCTTTCGGTTGGTATCAGCCAATTCCTTGCTTTTGCTTTTCAATTATTTCCCGGGCGGAAACATACTTAATTTCACCGTTTACAGATATTACAGCGGTTTCATTGTTGGCTGCTTTTTGCTAATACAGCCGCTGAATTGCCAGTTTAAGGCCATATTCTACTTTTGTGAAAAAATCATCTTGTTCCGGTTTAAGCACCATGCAGTTGATTTTTAATTTCTTCCCATTAATGATTATTTTCTGACAGGAATTACTTGATCTTGTTTTTCCAGAAGTTCACGCGCTGATACACGCTTTATTTCACCGTTTACGGATATTACGGCTGTTTCATTATTGGCCGCTTTTTGCTCATACAATCGCTGAATTGCCAGTTTAAGACCATATTCAACTTTTGCAAAAAATTCAACATTTTCTGGTTTAAACGCCATAAACTTGATTTTTAACTATTTCCCAAAGGTCGTTATTTTCAATCAGATGTTCTAAATTTTTTTCTCCGCTTGCTATAATCTGTAATTTATTCTGTGTGTTATCAGCTATAACCCACGCATCCACTACAGGCATAAACAATGAAAAGAAATTATTAATCCCCCTATAATACCTTCTCTCAATCACATCTTCAGGTATATTATGCCCGCCCTTACTGACTCTTTCAGCAACACGTTGCAAGGCCATTTTAGGTGATTCCAGCCATATATAAACCACTTTCACTGTATATCCGATTGACTGCGCCTTATGAACCAGCGACACATAGCTTCTGGTGGCCAATGTGGTCTCAATTGCAAAATCTGATCCCTCACCCAGCAATTCCTCTATCCTCCGCAACATAATCCTACCAGCCTCAATTGCTACACCCTCCACATTAAAAGGTGAAATACCATAGGCTATTGCATCGGCATTCACAAACTCCTTACACCCCAATATATCGGGCAGTATTGTGAAACTGGCGGTGGTTTTGCCCGCTCCATTGCATCCGGCGATAATGTATAAACTGGGCATCAGATTACAAAAGTAAGACAATAATGGCTCAATGGCTTAATTGCAGCATGACTCAATGGCTCAATTTCGCAATTGCTCAATTCCGGTATTTTTTGATATAAATACTGAAATAAAAAATAACATTTTCAGTTATTCAATCATTGAGCCATTGAGTAATTCACTCATTGAGTTATTCAGTCATTGAGCCATATTTTATTCATACCTGAGCGCATCTATCGGATTCAGATTAGATGCCTTCCTGGCCGGGTACCAACCAAAGAAAATACCTACTGCTGAAGAGAAGGCAAAGGAAAGAATAATAGATTCGGGAGTTATAACGACCGGCCAACCACCGAATTTGCCTACCAGCATAGAAATAATTACGCCAAGGGTAATGCCGATAATACCACCTAAAACACTGATGAATATTGACTCAATTATAAACTGGAAGAGCACATCCCTGCTCTTGGCCCCCACAGCCATCCGGATGCCAATCTCACGTGTACGTTCAGTAACCGAAACCAGCATAATGTTCATAATACCTATACCACCAACAATTAATGATATACTGGCTATACAGGCAAGCAATATAGTCAGCACATTGGATATGGATTCAAAAGTATTGGCAATATCGGCCTGTGAACGAACTGTAAAGTCATCCTGATCGGCAGGCGTCAGTTTGTGCTGTATACGCAATAAGGTAGTTACCTGGTCTTTTACCTTGTCAATATCTTTTTCAGATGTAGCCGATGCCAGAATAGAGTTGACGTAAAGCGTGGAAAGCATTCTTTTCATCACGGTGGCAAAAGGTGCTATTACCACATCATCCTGATCCTGCCCAAATGTGTTTTGCCCTTTTACAGCCAGCAGCCCTATCACCTTAAAAGGTATACTGTTGATACGAATGTATTTGCCTACAGGGTTATTTCCTGCACCAAATAAATTGGTGGATACCGTTTGCCCAATCACACAAACTTTTGCTGCTGTGCGCTCATCAGTAGTGGTGTATATATTCCCCTGTGCAATGGTCAGGTTTCTAATACTGAAATACTGGCTAAGAGCCCCGGTTACATTGGCGTGCCAGTTCTGATTGCCTGCAATTATCTGGGATGATTTTGATACTACAGGCGTAACATCAGTAACAAAATCGCACCTTGCTGCAATAACCTCAGCATCCTTTTGGGTAAGTGTAGAATAAGATCCAGCCCCCATACGAACACCACCCATATTGGATGAACCGGGAAATATCATTACAGAATTTATACCCAGACTGGCCATTGAAGCCTGTATATTTTGTTTAGAACCCTGCCCTATTGCCAGCATAGCAATCACCGAGGCTACACCAATTATGATACCCAACATGGTGAGCAGCACCCTGAGTTTGTTCTTGGTGAGTGAACGATACGCTATCTTTAAAAGGTTCAGAATTTTCATCTGTTTTTCATTGGTTTAAATTTCCAGCAACAAGTTATAGTTCTGCCTTTAGCCGCTTTAAAATTTATCTGCATCAGGTTAAAATATCGTTCTTATCCAGTATCGGCAGTTTAGGAATTTCCAGCTTAGCAATTTTTCTGTCCTTAACTATCTCATTCGAAACAATCATACCATCCCTGAACAGAATATTTGATTTGGCAAACTGTGCAATATCCGTTTCATGCGTTACCATTACTATAGTTATTCCCTTATCATTCATATCCTGGAATATCTCCATTATATCATAGCTATTGCGGGTATCGAGGTTGCCAGTAGGTTCATCGGCCATAATTACCAGCGGATTATTGACCAGCGACCGTGCTATGGCCACCCGCTGCTGCTGCCCACCGGATAGCTGATTGGGCATATGCCCAGCCCGCTCTGCCAGCCCCACCGATTTCAATGCTGCCAGAGCCCGTTCCTTCCTCTCTTTCGAATCCACGCTGCTATTATACAGCATGGGCAACTCCACATTTTCAATAGCCGATGTACGGGCAAGGATATTAAACGACTGGAAAATAAACCCTATCTTTTTGTTCCTCAGTTCAGCAAGCTGGTCTTTGTTCATTTTGAAAACATCTACCCCATCCAATGTATATTCCCCTTTGGCCGGGTGATAATCGAGGCAGCCTATAATGTTCATAAAAGTAGACTTGCCCGATCCGCTTGGCCCCATAATAGCTACGAAATCGCCTTTGTTTATAGTAAGTGACACGTCCCTTAGGGCATTCACTTCCATATCGCCTAGTTTATAGGTTTTTGCCATGTTTTTAACAACAATCAGTTCATTTCCCTGTTCCATTATCTTGTTGTTTTCCTCGATGGCATTTTAGGCATGAACGGATTATTTGCGGTTGGCGGCGTAGCTTGTACCGGGCCACCTCCGAGTCCGGTTATTACCTCATCTCCGTCCATAATATCTCCGGCTATTTCAATAAATGAACCATCAAAAAGGCCGGTTTGCAACATAACAGGGATCAACACATCATTGCGCTTTACCCACACATACACCATGCTTCCCGGTTTAGGTATTTCATTGCCGGCTACTTTATGAGCCTGCATTTTACCTTTCATCGAATCCGGGAATTTTATATAATCCAGATAGTCGGCTGGCGGGTTAAAATGAATGGCATTGGCATTTATTTTCAGCACGCTATCGTGATGTGCTGTTTGTATCGTGGTGGTGGCAGTCAACCCAGGTAGTAATTTCAGGTCCGGATTAGCGACATTAATGACCACTATGTAATTGTTCACATTCTGCACCATTACCGGCTGTAACCGTACCTGTGCCACATGCCCTTTAAATATTTCGTAAGGGAAGGCATCGACGGTAAATACAGCCTGCTGATCTACTTTAACCTGGCCTATATCTGCCTCATCTACATTAGCCAGCACCTGCATCTGAGTAAGGTCTTTGGCAATGGTAAACAATGTTACTGCATTAAAACTCGAAATCACAGTTTGCCCAACATCCACATTCCTTGATATTACCGTTCCGCTTACAGGGGCCTTTATGGTGCAGTATTTGAGGTTTGTCTTTTCATGATCAAGGGTTGCCATTGCTGCCTGCAGATCAGCTTTTGCTGTGCCGTAGTTACCAAAGGCAATATCATAATCATTCTTCGATGATACCTTGGCATGATACAGAGTATCTATGCGGGCAAACTGGTTCTTTGTCAGTTCCACCTGCACCTTTGCTTTGGCCACTGCAGCCTGTGCATCGCGCACTGTAGCAAAAAGTAAGGTAGTATCCAGCAAGGCAATCACCTGTCCTTTCTTCACCACAGAGTTAAAATCAACAAATAGTTTTGATACAATGCCCGACACCTGAGCGCCTACCTGCACCGTTGTTATTGCATTCAGCGATCCGGTGGCTGTTACATTTACCGAAACGCTTCCGGCTTCCACTCTGGTCGTTTTCCACTCCGGCACTTTATACTTTTTGGCGCTGAAATAAAAGTATGCGGCAATACCACCAATAACTACCACAACTATCGATATGATCAGAATCTTCTTCATTGCTTATCGGGTTAAGGTTAAAGGCGTACCGGTATAAAATTCAACAACCTTAGTTTTGAATATATACTCATACCTGGCCTGCAGATTTGCCAGTACTGCCTTATAATAATTATTTTCTTCAATCAGGAAATTGGTTACGCTCGTCAACCCCACACGCAGCTTGAGTTGCATATCGGCATAGGCTCTTTTTTCGGCTACCAGTTGTTCGTTGGTGGCCACATAATTCTTGCTGGCAGCCAACTGGTCGGTATAGGCCTGTTCCACATTTTTGCGCAGGGTATTTTTCACTGCCTGCTCATTGAGCCTGCTCATTTCCACATTTATTTTGGCCAGTTTTATATTATTTCTTGCCCTGTAATAATTGAAGATGGGCACAGTAAGATTCAAAGACACTAACTGACTGAAATTATTTTTAAACTGTGTAAAAAACGGATAATGCTGCGTGCTCACATCAGTTACCGGCACCGGCCCTATAACCGTTTCAGCCGGGTTGCTTTGCAGATAGCCTATTGTCTGGTTCTGGTAAAGTGTCTGCTGGGTAATATGGGTAAGGCCGCTGTAGTATTCCGTACTCAGTCCGGCATTGAGGCTCAGCGTTGGCATCAGGGCAGCCCTGTTTACTTCTACATCAGTTTGTGAGACGCTTACCCGCAAAGCCGCGCTCTTTATCTCAGGGAAATTACTTTCAGCTACCTTATATATTTCATCGGCCGTGCCGGCCACATCTGCTACTGTAATAATTTCATCAGGCTTTTCTACATCACCCAATGACGATAGCGGTAATTCCATAAGCTGCGCCAGTTGTAGCCTGGCTAGTTGCAACTGATTTTCAGCAACCACTTTAGCCACTCTGGTAGCCGCCAGTTGCGCCTGAATTTGGTACAGGCTGTCCTCTGGCGATTGGCCCACCTCCACATACTTAGCCGTTCTCACCGCCACCACACTATCGGCCTCTATCTGGTGTTGCGCAGTAATAATAGCTTCAAACTCAAAAAGCACAAGCACATAGGCTGCCGTAACGGCGAGAGCAAGGTTGTTTTTCTGTGTTTCCACATCCAGCTTGCCGGCTTCATAATTCAGTTTAGCTTCCTTAACCAGATTGATGTACTTACCCCCGCCAAACAATACAACTGTGCTGTTAAGCGCTGGAGTGTTACTATTGGTATTCTGACTGACTAACTGGCTTCCACCCTGGTAAAATGTATTGCCAAAGTTGAAGGTTTGCGCATCGGTAAAATTTAGGTTGGGCAGGCGATTTGTCCTTGCCTGGTCCATATTCACCTTGGTAGTTTCGCTGGTTAGTTTCTGCTGGTTCAGCACCACATTGTTTTTCCAGGCGTAGGCAATGCAGTCTGTCAGTGTCCACGGCTTTTGCTGAGCCAAAACAGACAAACAGGAAAACAGTATAAATAGTGTAAACCCTAAAACATATACTCCCCTCTTAATGAGCTTTATCATACCATAGACACGGATGTTTTAACCCTCCGGGTTCTTTGTAGTTTTTAATACGAAAACCGGGCAACTATTACCCGATATATTTGCGGAAAAATTTTCAGGGTGAAAGGATTCAGAAAATAAATCTTTACACTACAAAATTGGGTTATTGCCCATCCAGTCACTTATACAATTCTGCAATCGTGTTGTATAATTCATAGTATAAAAAAAATAACCCTTTATTACGCACTTCAAAATTAGAAGTAACATTTGCCTTTTGAGTTGATTCTGATCAATGTAGGGGCAAATATTGGTCAATATGAAATAGATACAGGTTATCCTATTTGTAGTAACAATAGATTTATCAATTTAAAAACGACATAATGCATAAACATTAATTTGCAAGTAAAATAAAATTTCATAATACTACTAAAGTGTAATTGCAGTTGTTTTAATTTACATTATCTTGTCGAATATTTTAAATTGGTACATTCTCCATGCAATAAATTATTATTTTAAATTAATATACAAAAAAAACATGAAATACAGATCATTAATTTTAGCATTGTTTCTTTTTGCATCATGCAAAGAAGAACCGGCGGTTGGTAGCCATCAGCGTCAGCCGCAAGGTTATTATGATATGGTTTATGCCGATAATTCCGAAGGCATGATCAAAGTAATGAAGGGCAAGAAGTATGGTTTTGTAAATACCCGGGGTGAAGAAGTTGTTCCGGTAATTTATGAAGAAGCAGAAGCATTTATGGAAGGTTTGTCAGTTGTGAAAAAAGGTGGCAAATGGGGTTTTGTTGATTCATTTGGCAAAGTTCAGATCGATTTCAAATTTGATGCTGCTGATGGATTTATAAATGGGTTTACAAGGGTTAAGCTGGGTAAAAAAACCGGAGTAATCAATAAAAAGGGAGAACTGGTTATTCCGGCAAAGTATGTATTTATTGATGCCATAACTAGGGAATCGCAAAAGTAGCCGGGGATCAAGAATATGGTTTTGTGGACATGGCTGGGAAGGAAATAACGCCGGGTAAGTATAAAATGGCGAACCCCTTCAGCAACGGAATGGCTGTGGTAACAGATGGCACCAAATATGGTTATATAGATGCAACAGGCAAAGAATTGATACCACTAAAGTTCAGGCAGGCTGCAGATTTCAAAAACGGACTGGCTTCTGTACAGGAAGGCGATTCATGGGGTTGCATTGATAAGACAGGCAAGGTGATTATACCCTTCAAATACTTATATGAAATCCATTTTTCTGATGGACTTGGCATTATTCAGGATACAAACTATAAGGTTGGGGTTATAGATAGTAGTGGCAAAGTTATTGTTGCACTTAAATACAACCAGATAGAACCTTATAAGCAAGGAATGGCATTGACGGAAATGAATGACAGATATGGTTTTCTTAACAGCGCAGGTGTTGAGGTAATTCCATTGGAATATAAGATGGCAGATACTTTTTCAGAAGGGTTTGCAAGTGTAAGGTTTGGTGATGTTACCGGTTATGTGGATAAAAAAGGGACAATAAGAATTAAGCCTCAATACTCGGGATGTGGTTGTTTTTTAAACGGAATTGCTCTGGTTACCAACTACAATGAACAAACGAATAAAGAGCAATCATGGCTGATAGATACCAATGGAGCTATAAAAGCAACTTTGCCGGCTGATATGCGGGAAGATGGAAAATTTAGCGATGGTCTTATGAGGATGTCTATGGGAGGCAAGTCTGGTTATATAGATTTAAATGGTAAAACAGTTATTCCGTTTGAGTATGAATCAAAAGAGGATTTCAAAAATGGGATCGTACATGTGTATAAGAATGGCAAAACAGGGTATATCGATAAGCACAATTATTGCGTTATATGCTGCTGGCCGGCGAAATAATTTTTTTTGTATTTAAGTTGTCATGGTAATTGATATGGTAAATCCCATTGCTGAATTTGGATTAAGCTCACTATTTGCAGGCAATAAGCATGTGGCGATTTTTCCTCATTTTTCATAAGGGGAAAAAAGCTAACTTGCAGGCACTGATATACAACTAAATCTCTCTTTAACAGGGAAATGAAACAGAAACAAATATTCAGAGATCCCGGTTTTTGGATTCTATTAGGTATAAACGTATACCTGGTTTACTATTATTACCAAACTCCCAGAATATTCACCACACTAATATGGCTTTATTGGTGCCAGAGTGTTTTGATCGGCTTATTTAATATTTTGGATATCCTTACTGTCAGAACCATAAAAGTAATGGCTGATAAAAGCGATAGTTCAAACTCATCATTATTTGGGTCCCGGGTTAAACTGGCAGTTTTTTTTATGCTACATTATGGTTTCTTTCATTTAGTGTACCTCGTTTTTGTTGCCACTTTGAAACCAAGATACCCTGTTAACTGGGCTATGTTCAAGTACTTCTTATTTGCTTTCCTGGCAGGGCAGATATTTACTTTTGTACAACATAAAATACAACAGCGAAAATCGGCATCAAATATGGGCGTTATGTTCTTTGTGCCCTATCTTAGGATCATTCCTATGCACCTTACTATTCTTATTCCTGCCTTCTGCCATATTTCAAACCTTGGAATTTTCCTCATACTGAAAGCTATTGCTGATGTAATAATGTATATTGTTACTAAACCAAGCCAAAATTCCCGCGAATCAAATGAAGCTTTGGTAGCTACACAAAGCACCATGAATATATAATTAGTAACAATAAATTCTATAAGGATGCAACGAATCCGATAATACGAGGTCAGGCTCTAAATATTTCCTTTTCTAAATAATCAGGCAAATTTCAAAAAACAAAAGCTAGTTATGTTTGGTATCTATCTGGATGGTTTTCCTTTCTGGAGAATTATTATAGCTTTTTTTTGCTGCCCGATTTTTTCTGATAAAATTGCTACTGTAGCCTTAGACCGGGCTGCATATGTTTCGGTAATAGTAAAGGGCACATCATTAAAACCAACAATATAGCCTTGATCACCTTTATGAACATTATCTCCTACCCCCTTATTCAAGACAATCACTGTTGAATTTCCCATGGGCAAAGCCTGAACAAGGTTAGCCTCCACCTGGCCTGGAGTTCCTTTGTGTGCAAGAATTGAATCCTGTGCATACGTAACTAATGTGACAAATGTGACACAAAAAAATAAAAATAGTGGCTTCATCAGAAATATAATTTATTCGTCAGGCAATGATACAAAAGTTTTTAGAGATCGCCTGCTAAGTTTAAATGATCAGATAAGCCTAAAGGAAAAATTTTCACAGTAACAATGTTCAGAAAATAAATCTTTACGCAGCAAAATTGGGTTATTACCATTCCATCAACTTATACAATTCTGCAATCGTGTTGTATAATTCACGGTTTGGATTAACAGCCCTTTTTCGCGCATCAAAATTACCGGTGGCTAGTTTCTTTAGGGTTGATTTAGGTCAATGTAGGGGCAAATACTGGTCAAGTATAAAATAGAAGTTGTAAGTAATATCCATTGTTAAAGACATATCAGACAGTTCAACTCAATACAATAAAAATGGCGAGGATAATTACTGCTGAAGCAAACTCATTTTAAATTTTGTCTGGTCCTATTTATAGATCATATAACTAAAGCATTCTTTACTTTTGTCTCGATTATCGCAGTATTGAATCAATTCATAACCATATTCTCTTTTTATTAAATAAAAATTCCCATGATCTACATAAATAGTGTCTTCTGATATTTTATAAATTGCGCTATTACGAATATCATCAACACAGAAATTAATTTTTGATAAATATTTTTTAAAATATTTACCTTTCTTTTCATAAAATCTTAATGGGCATTCCAATTGACCAAAATCTCCATTAGTAACAATAAATACAGCATTTATATATAAATCATCGAATACCAGCCTGTCATCGGTCTCATAAGCATCTATTTTGGGGTAGGCAATAATCGGAGTAGTTGGGTCATTATAGTTTTTAAAACGCACAAAACTCGCTGCAAGCGGGAAAATCAAAATTAGTCTGACAATGATTGTTGCCATGTATAGCGCCCTAATCCCAACATATACATATTTTAATTTAAATAAAAATTTAAATGTGCTAAACTTATGCTCTTTTTCCAGTTTAGGAGTTGTAAGCATAAAAATAAAGTCTAATACCACAAACAGAATAAAGTACAGTGCATATTGGTCTTTCTTGTATACCCAATACCAGTGCAGCTTAAACCTGAGAAATAAATCAACTGCTATAAAACAAACAGCGATCACAATAAAGGTCAGAATGTAGCTGAATCCGCGCTTGCTTATTATAATATCATCTTTTATCTTACTGAATCTACTTAATAACAGAGCTGTACAAAAGAACAATAAATGAAATATCCAGCATATAAGAATCATAATTATAGTCTTAAACTGAATGTAATTTATTGAGTTTTTATAGAAGGAATGCAAAAAATATATTTTGAATTACCAGTCTCCTATTGATCGGGATATTACCATTAAAATAAACGCTGTACATTTATAAAAAGAATTATTTCAATAAACCTTAAACAACTCACATCAATAAATAATATTGTTATTACAAGTAATATTTTTTACCTTAAACCTTACAATTGTGAAAAAATGCACCTTCCTGCTTATTGCAATATTTTTCTGCATTAATGCCATAGCCCAGTTACCCGCTTATATGCCCACTGCAGGCCTGCTGGCTTGGTATCCTATGACAGGCAATGCCAATGATTCCAGCGGCTTTCAGCGCTATGGTGTGCCACATGGTAGCGTAACTTATGGCGCATAGACAGGTTCGGGGCTGCTAACAGCGCATTTATTCAGGATAATTCATGGATTGATTTTCCGATGAATAATTTCCCCACAGGAAATGCACCAAGGACCATCTCTGTCTTTTTTAAACTTGATCCATTACACCTTACCGACTCAAGTGAATTATTTGCATGGGGAGATTCCTATGTGCCTGGTAACACTTTCGGTATGGTTGTATTCGATACGTTAATTGGGTTCCGGTCGGTTGATGTACCAGTTATAGCCATTCCAGCCACTTATACAATTCCCCAATCATGATTTATAATTCACACCAGATTCTAATAGCACAGTTTTTCCACTCAAATCACAACCCAAAATTACCGACAGGCTAATCGGTTGAGGGTGATACAAATTAATGATGGCGCCAATCTTAGTCAATCACCCAATAATATAATATTTGCATAATTAACATATTATTTGTACTTAATACTAACTAGAACTTCATCTATAGAATCCAGTTTGACTAATAACTGTTGGAAAAGATCATTGGGGCTTATGCCTATAGTATTAAAAGCGGCTTATTTTAGCTAATTTTAAGGTTAAAAACATTGATATAAATACATATTTATTTAATGACGATCTTGATGTCCACATTATACAAATGTATCTATGATATAGGTTACTTAATGCCATAAATTAAATTTATCCATATCGTGTTAGAAAATAGTACGCCTTTAATTAACCGAAAAATTACAAACTGGAATTTACATTGAATTGATTAACAACTACTGAGCAAACAAAAAGACATTTTTAACTTTTCATAGTAATAATTCACTGCAAATAGGGATTAATACTAAAATTAGTTGGTGTACCTTTGCGGAGATTGTCATAGTTGCAATATAATATATTTGTATTTCTAAAATAATTTATTTTGTCTTTATCATTTAAATGTTTCTGCTGTTTTTTAAGCATTCTTTTTGTAGCAAATCAGAGTTTGGCCCAGGGCGTTTTGTACAAAGCACCAATAGCTTACTCAAATGTCTCTACTTCACACAATTTTCAATCTACCAATAAAGTCGTGATGGCACCAAGAATAACGACTGAACAACATAAAAGCATCAATTCTCCTGCGAAAGGTTTACTTGCATTTAATGGTACATCAGCTGAGTATAACAATAATAGTGGAATAAATGGCGCGCCAGTAAGGAAAGCGAATAAAGGGAATAGCAGTCCAGCAGAAGCTACAGAAAATCGTTTGCATAACAATAGTTTACCAAGGGTAACCAATAGCAAATTTTTAGTGATCTTGAGTGATGGCGCTAAAAAAGCCATCACTCCAAAATTAACAATTGGAGCGAGTTATGGAGGTGGAGTTATTGCCTATTTGTTACAACCCGGCGATAAAGGTTATGATTCGTTTGTGCAGCATGGGCTGATAGCAGCTGTAAGCGACCAGTGTACAGGAGTGCTGTGGTACGGGAGTTGCAATAATACCTATGCTACAGGCATTGCTGTTGGTACAGGGCGATCTAATACAATGGCAATAATAACCAATCAGGGCGCAGGCACTTACGCGGCCACTATTGCCAGTGCGTATACCGGTGGCGGGTATACGGACTGGTATTTACCCAGCAAAGAAGAATTAAACAAATTGCACATTAATCGGGTTGCAATAGGTGGATTTGCCAATGCCGATTACTGGAGTTCGAGTCGTTACCCCACTTATGCATGGTCTCAGTGTTTCAGCAGTGGCAAACCTAACAACGTAAAAAAGGACAACACAGCCTATGTGCGTGCTGTCCGGTCTTTTTAACTTACTTGCAGGCAAATAATAAATTCATTGATTAAATATGATTGTAACAAAATATCAGATTTCTACAAATAATACTACGTATTATTAAGCTCGTTAAAATTCTTATGGCCTGTGATTTAAATCGCAATACCGCAATTATTGATATTTAACATATAAAATATTTATAATTAAATTCAAAATAAATATCCTATAGCTACTAATAATAGGGATAGTAAAATGAAAATATTAGCCGAACTTTGTCTAAATAACAACCAACTATAACTGGTATTGCAAATAATATATTATACAAATATCCAGGTGAAGTTCATTGATTGATCAGGCATAACATTGGGATAATTGGAAATTTCCATTTTCTCCTGAATGACTTTGGACAGGTAATTTGTCTGGATATATAACCGATTTTGTTTGAGTTAAGGGCTTTCCCGTATTCTTACGGGAGGGCTTGTTTTTAAGAGTAGAATGTGTTGCTTATTGCATTAAATGTTGATTAATGAATTCCAGGTATCTTATTTCGATTGATGATGATCCTTTGAATAATCTCATAAACAAGATTTTAATTGAGAAATTTTTCCCTGAAATCAGACTTGAATGTTTTACTGAATCAGTGGATGGATTGGCACATATCATTTCATTAATTCCAAATGGGGAGATTAAGGTTATCATTTTATTAGATGTTGTAATGCCGCCATTCTCTTGCTGGGATCTGCTGGAAAAACTATCAGCATACTCCACTCAGATAAAAAAGAATTTCAGAATATTCCTGTTATCTGCTACAATCGATCCAGGTGTAATAAATAAAGCAAATTTTAACGAATTAATTGCCGGCTATATAGAAAAACCACTTTCAAAGTCAAAAATTGAGCATATACTTAGTGTTGAATTTTAAAACTTTCACTAGATTATCTGCTTACATTGCGGTAATAGTAATAGTTACTTAGCAATACTACATCCATCGTGGAGGTATATGTACATAGCCAGAAACAATGCATTAATCATCAGTATACAAATATATATTTATATTATTCTGTTTGCTGTGGCATATAATCTCTTATACCTTTTAGGGACCGTTTTTTATTAGAATTGGGCTATAAGGGTTAAAGGGAACGAAAGGGATAATTTGCTTCCTCTTACTAGTAGCATACTGGTAAACATACAGATAAAGGTAACTTGATACAAGGAATAAAAAATTAAATATTTAATGTAAATTTTAATCCAATAATACTGGTATGAAAGTGTATTATGTCACTTTTATCCATAAAACAAACAAATAATATAATCAATACATGGACTACTTTGAAGCAACAAAGTTTTGCCTTTAAATACTGAAATTGTGCTGGTATTATGATCACTGTCAATACTCGTCCAAACCATAATCAATTGAATGGAGCAAAATAATAGGGAAATTTGAATAAAATCAACAGTTATGTATCAGCAGAATAAAGAACCAGAAATAAAACCAGCACCACACAGTCCCGAAATAAAACCTGTAGCACCAGATTTTCCCCTACAAACCCCACAGCCTGGTATTATGCCGCAACACGATCCTAATCCAGCTACCAGGCCAGCTGAGGTGCCGCCGGGGAAAAGGAATTAATGTGCATGATATATTGTTTTAGTGAAGCAATGGGTTATCCAATCTGTTGCTGATTTCCATTAAATCTTTGGTTCAGGGATAACAATATCACAAATTGCGAATGGTTTGATAAAAATATTTTGAAGATACTTATGGAATATCTGATATAAACTATCTTTATCTCAATTGCCTGAAGAATACATAGCAGTTTGGACATGGAGAATAAGCGCTACATCTGCTACCTTTTTTTTCGGCATTTATACTTAAACGCTTTTCAATGACCAAAAAACACATGTTGGCTTTATGCCTGATCGTGATAGCCTTTGCGCAATGCGGCACCCATCCTCAAAACCTTTTATTAAATGCCGATCAGTTACACTCTCAGTTTTATTCAATAGATATCACCAGGGACACAATTATCCATACAAGCAAAGGCGCCCTGATAAAAATCCCGAAGGGATCATTGCAATCCGATGGCACTGCCAAAGTAAAACTTGAAGTAAAAGAAGCCTATTCCATAGCCGATATGATATTGGGCGGACTTACTACCAAAGAAGGTAAAGCCCTGCTGAGCAGCGGGGGTATGATTTACATTAATCCAGCAGATCAAAATGTAAAAATCTTACAGCACATTTCCATCTCCATCCCCACAAATTACCAGCAGGAAGGAATGAATATGTATAATGGCGAAAAAAAGCCCGATGGCACCATCGACTGGAAAGATCCGAAGCCCCTGTCCAAGCCAGATCTGCCCGATACGCTTGCAAAAGGCAAAGCCTTATTTATGAGCAATTGTGCCGCCTGCCACAATCCGGTGAAGGATGCCACTGGCCCTGCCCTGGCATACCTCGATAAGCGCAGGGATTGGAAATGGCTCACCCACTTTGTGCGAAATTCATCAGAGATGATTGCCAATGGAGACCCTCTTGCCAATTGTATCTATAGGCTGTATAACAAAACTGCCAAAACCGCATTTCCTCAGCTTACCGATGAAGAAATTCACCGCATATTTGATTATGTAGATTACCAGGCAAGAAATATTGATCCTACCACATTACCAGACTTTAAAAAGTCATTCGACAGTTGCCTGATGTATATGAACCTAATGTATCAGCTTAAAAATTCCAGGGACAGCCTGATTATTGAAAATGGAAAACAGGTGGTTATTGAACGGATAAATCCAGATGGTACACTTGGTGGTATTGGGGCCAGAAATGAAAATGGCCCAGGTTTTAAACCAGAGAATATGGTCATCCCGGCAAACAACTATGCTGAATATTACCAGTTCAACATTAAAGTATTTGGCTGGTTCAATGTGGATGTATTGTTCAGGGATCTTCCCGGATTTGCAAATAGTATGCTTACGGTTCCTGTTATTGGTGAATTCAGGGATAATCTGAACATCTATCTGGTGATCCCTTCTTATAAAGTTTTTGTACCCGGAGGGCCCGTGGCAGGTAAAACCGATGAATATGCCTTCTTCACTGATGACGGGCAAACACCACTTCCTCAAAATGCCAAAGCATATATAATAGCCATAGGCGACTACAAAGGCCAGGTGTGGTATGGACATACAGAATTTACAACCAGCCTGAAACAATCACCACAAATTCAGTTAACTGCAATGACCAAGGAACAAATGAACGAAGAGGTCAAAAAACTGGACATTCCCGAAATCAAGATAACAGCAAAAGATTTAAAAAATGCAGCCCAGATCCGGAAAATAGATGCCAAACTCAGTGAATTGGAAAAACTGAAACCCAAAGGCTGTGATTGTAATTGTTTGCAGCTGACGGATAGTACATCGGTAGAATAATAAACTTATCTCCTATCTCCTATCACTTATCACTTATACCCCACCCCCATATTCCAGAACAGAAAAGCCCATTTATCGGCCTGCTCCGCTATAATCATATCGGTGGGCTTACCTGCGCCATGACCCGCCTTGGTTTCTATGCGAATCAATACAGGATTTTTGCAGGTCTGCCCGGCCTGCAGGCCAGCTGCAAATTTGAACGAATGTGCAGGTACCACCCTGTCGTCATGATCGCCGGTGGTAACCAGGGTTGCCGGGTAGCATTTTTTCTTCGCGTTGTGCACCGGTGAATAATGATAGAGGTATTCGAACAT
This sequence comes from uncultured Bacteroidota bacterium, assembly GCA_903904855.1. Taxonomy (GTDB): domain Bacteria; phylum Bacteroidota; class Bacteroidia; order Chitinophagales; family Chitinophagaceae; genus Nemorincola. The sequence goes on from CAIVEH010000132.1 coordinate 27,259, forward strand.
TTCTTTGCTGTCTTCGGCAGTGCCATAATCATAGCTCCAGCCAGCGCCGGCTGTAAACTTATTATACCGCAACATATCCATTACCCCTACTGCAGGGAAGCATACTTTGTATAGGTCGGGACGCTGGGTCATACAAGCGCCAACCAGCAAGCCTCCGTTCGATCCGCCTGAAATAGCAAGGTATTCCTTTGATGTATATTTTTCCTTAATCAGGTATTCCCCAGCAGCAATAAAGTCGTTGAACACATTTTGCTTCTTCATTTTTATACCTGCATTGTGCCATTTGTCGCCATACTCGCCACCACCCCTAAGGTTAGCCACAGCATAAATGCCGCCTTGCTCCATAAATACAATATTGCTGGTACTGAATGATGGCGTGAGGCTGATGTTGAACCCACCATAGCCATACAGCATTACCGGGTTCTTACCATTCAGTTTCATACCCTTTTTATAGGTAATAATCATGGGTATCTTCTCCCCGTCTTTCGATTTGTAAAACAACTGCTTGCTCTCATAATCCTTAGGCTCAAACTTCACACCCGAAGTTTTGTAAACTGTTGATAGTCCTGATTTAATATCATACTTGAAAATGGTAGAAGGATAAACATAAGAGGTGTATGTATAATATGTTTCCATTTCCGCCATCTTGCCACCATATCCTCCTGCTGTGCCCAATCCCGGCAGTGCAATAGCCTTTTCCTTTTTACCATCCAGGCTGTACTGGTATACTTTCGAAACAGCATCTTCAATATAATGGGCAAAAAGTTTCTTTCCACAGGTAGATATTGAAAGGGGGAATTTAGTTTCGGGTATAAGCACCTTCCAGTGTTCTTTGGAGGGTGTGGCAGCATCGGTTACAACCAGTTTCCGGTTTGGCGCATCCTGATTGGTGGTAATATACAGCTTGCCTTTATCGGTAAATGCAATATCCTGCTCATGGTCGAACCCGGTTACTATCGGCACTATCGGGGCGTTCTTATTGGTCAGGTCCTGTATGTATAGTTCATTGCCATAAGTGGCATTGGCTGCGCTTATTACCAGGTAGTTTTCATCTTCTGTTACACCACCTCCAATATACCTTCTTGGTGTTTCCTCCCCGCCAAATATCAGTTTATCATCGCTTTGAGGTGTACCCAGCTTATGGTAATATAGTTTGTGCACCTGAGTCTTTTCACTCAGTTCACTACCCTTTGGCTTGTCATAGCTACTGTAATAAAATCCGTCGTTATGCAGCCACGATAGCCCGCTGAATTTCACATCGCGTAGCGTATCATCCATTTTCTTGCCGGTTTTGGTATCTATCACTATTACCTTGCGCCAGTCGCTTCCGCCTTCACTTATCTGGTAAGCAGCCAGCGATCCGTCTTTAGTAAACTCTATTCCCTGTAGCGAAGTTGTTCCGTCCTTAGAGAATTTATTAGGATCCAGGAACACTTCAGGCTCAGCGCTCCCAATCTGGCGGTAAAGAACGCTCTGGTTTTGTAATCCGTCATTTTTATAGAAATAAGTATAGGCTCCTTCTTTGAATGGCGCTGTATACTTGGCATAGTTCCACAATTCAGTAAGCCTGTTCTTTATTGCATCGCTGAAGGGTATATGACTGATATATTCACTGGTTACCTTATTCTCCTCCACTACCCAGTTCTTAGTTTCCTCACTCCGGTCATCTTCCAGCCATCTGTGTGGGTCACTTACTTTTGTCCCGAAATATTCATCTATCTGGTCACCCTTTTTGGTATCGGGATATTTGCCTGTAAAATTGGTCTGCTGTGCATGCGCTGATAATATTGTCATAAGAAAAAGTGTACAAAATACTGGTAATTTCATTATAGTAAATTTTATGGTGTTTAACTTTAAAGGGCCTGAAATTAAGCGTATTTTATGATTTATCGGTAATTCAAAAAAACGGCTTGAAAAACTGCCTTCTGGCAATACATTTTTTATGCAGTTTGCCCTTGCAATCTTATCATTTTATGCATAAACAAGTTAATTAAAATGTTTAACACTATATTGTCCCTGACTTCTGGTTATTAGGATTAATTTTGCACCTGATAACTGATAGAAAACTATCTGAAACGCTTTTTAAAAATAGTACGTAATACAGTAATCATTTTAATTTTACTGCTGGTTACGATAGCTGTACTGGTGAATTATACACCGGTCCAAAATTACCTTGCCCGTAAGGCAGCTTCAATACTATCCGAAAAACTGAAAACAAAGGTAACAGTTGCCCATATCCGTATAGATTTTCTGAGCCACCTTTTAATACAGGGAGTATATGTTGAAAGCCAGGAACACGATACGCTACTTTATGCAGGCGAAGCTCAGATAAGAATAACTGATTGGTTTGTTTTCGTTCATAAACCGGTAATCCATTATTTAGGATTAAAAAACACCTTTGTTAACCTCAGCCGCGGTGCACACTCAAATGTGTGGAATTATGATTTTATTGCTGATGCCTTCAGCTCTGATAAAAAAAGTTCAGGGGGAAGCCAATTTGAATTCGACCTGAAGAAAGCAGAACTGGAAAAGGTCCGGTTTTTCATGGATGATAAGTGGAGAGGTGAAGACATTCATATAGATGCAGGAGGCTTAACGCTGAATGCTGATGATATTGATTTCAATAAGAAACACATTAATCTGGAAGATATCGATATCAAAAACTCTGACGTTTCGCTTAATGAATATAAAGCCGGCCATCCGCCCCGGCCTCATACAGATAGTCTGACACCTACTTTTGATAGTACTCCTTTCAACCCGGGTAAATGGACAGTAAAATTAAATACTATCAATTTAGCCAGTTGTTCATTTCATTTAACAGGCGATAACAAAATTCCTGTGCCAGACCTGTTTGATGAAAATCACCTCGCAATTACAAATGTAAAAGCAAGTGTCAACACTGTTAAAATTATCGGGGATACTATTTCCGGCAACGTTACCAGCATATTTGCACATGAAAGATGCGGGCTGGAAATAAGGAAGATGAAGAGTAAAGTATCGGTATCGCCCGTTGCCTCAATATGTTCCGATCTCTATCTTGAAACCAACAATAGCAAGATCAGGAATTATTATGCTATGCATTATAAGCACTTCCCTGATTTTCTGGAATATATCGACAAAGTAACAATGGTTGGCCGGATGGATGATGCTGTTGCCGACATAAAAGACATAGCTTATTTCGCAACTCAATTAAAGAAATTTCCTCCCATTACTTTCCGTGTAAAAGGCGAAGGTAGTGGCACCGTAGCCAACCTGAGCGCTCATAATCTGATTGTCAGTGATGGAAATTCAGTTTTTAATGGCAATATCAGCATGAAAGGGCTGCCGGATATTTACAAAACATACATTACGTGGACCGATGGTAAACTTGTAACTAATGGCCAGGGAATCCTGAGGTATGCACCAGGCTTAAGAAACAGCCAGGATGTAGACCTGGAAGACCTTACCTATGCTGTTTTTACCGGAAAATATACTGGCTACATTGAGAATTTCGCTGTGAAAGGTATTGTGAATACTAATATGGGTTTAGTTACAGCGGATGTAAAAATGAATATGCCCGGCTTTAGCATACATTCAGTTCAGTATTCTGGGGCTGTTACTACCACTGATTTTCAGATAGGGACCCTGTTAAAACAACCTCTGCTGGGTAGTGTTAGCCTGAATGAGCAGGTATCAGGCACTTCATTCGATCCGGGCGAAGGAGTATTGAATCTGAATGGAATAATCAGCACACTGACATTAAACAAATATACTTACCACAATATAAGCACTAATGGTGTACTGGCTAAAAAACAATTCAAAGGCAACATATTGGTCGATGATTCTAACCTTGCTCTTCAGTTTGATGGGGATGTCAATTTCGCAAATAAAAATGTCGTAATCAAGGCTGTAGCTCATTTGCTTGGGAGCAACTTCAAGGCCATGAACCTTACATCAGATCTGATAACAGCAACTGCAGATTTCGACCTTAATTGCACTGGTAGCAACATCGACAATTTCTCCGGTTATGCTTTGTTGAACAATATATCCATAAAGCGTGATGCCAAGAGGCTGGCAATTGACTCAGTTTTACTCAATTCAACTGGCGACAGTCTGAACAAAATACTCACAATACAAAGCAATGCGGTACTAGCCACAATAAATGGTAATTACCGATTGAGCAAACTGGCAACTTCAGTACAGTTCTACCTTTCCAGGTATATTCCCAATTATATTAAAGTGCCTGAAAAAGATGCTCCTGACCAGAATTTCACTTTCAAAGTGAAGACTTATGTTATTGATAGTATTCTGGCTATTGCTTCCCCCCTCTTCCGTGGATTTGATTCTGCAGTAATCAGCGGGTCTTTGAACACTACTAATAAAAAATTATTACTCAACGTCACTGTGCCTTATGGCAGTATTGGAAATGTGCGTATGAGTAACATATTTGTTGAAGGTGAAGGTGACCTGGTCTCGCTTGGACTGAGTACCAATATTGACAATGTATCAATTGCCGACAGTATGATTAATGGATCGCTAAGTGTAACCACTACCGTTGGCAATGATTCTGTTGATTTTACAATTGCCACCAGTTCCGCGGATTCCGGTTCAGCTCTTACGCTCAATGGACATATTTTTGCTTTTAAAGATTCATTATTCCTCAACATGATGCCATCACGGTTCTGGCTTAATAAAACGGAATGGAATATACCCGGTGGTAAAGTTGCCTACAGCGATAAATATCTCCAGATAGATGGACTGACCCTTAATTCCGGTTTGCAGAAAATTTCAGTTTCCACACAACTTTCGAGTAATGACAGAAACATTCTTATTAACAATGAAAACCTTGACCTAGGGCAATTAGGTTCCTGGGCCGGTATCGCTGCCTACCAGCCAGATGGCCGGCTGAGCGGCACAATTTCTGTCAATAAAGTTTTCAATCACCCGCATATTGCCACCCATTTGCTGGCAACCGGGGTGTTGCTGGGTGCAGATACCGTAGGCACTATAAACATAACAGGAGATTATGACATAACCGGCAAACTGGTCACCTTCGATCCTCAGTCTGGCATCTATCGCGATAATTCATCGGTGGTTGCATCAGGTTCTATTTCGTTTGATAGTTCATCGCACCAAAAGCTGGATGGAAAAATTGAATTCAATAAGGCTCTGGTAACCTGGGCTGATCCTTTTCTTTCCGGGATTATGAGCCATTTAACTGGTACAGTCGATGGAGCAGTGAGTTTCAAAGGCACCTCTTTTGAACCTGAAATGGACGGAAATCTTAAGTTGCATAATGGTGGGTTCAAAATAGATTACATGGGCTGCAGTTACACAATTCCCGCAGCCGAGGTTCACATTGATAATAAGGTGATCAGCTTTGGGAAAGTTACCGCATATGATTCCTATAAAAATACAGCTTACTTAACAGGAAGGTTCACACACAACCTTTTCAGGAAAATGAAAATGGCCCTAAAAGTAACAACTGATAAATTTGAAATCCTTAACCTTGGTGTTAATGACAATAACCTGTTTTACGGCAATATAATTGGAGGTCTGGATTCCTTTACTATTTCGGGCCCATTCGACAATATTCTGCTCAATGCTTATAATGCAGTACCCGCTGCCAAATCCAGGCTTTATATACCTGAAACATCTTCTGCCAGCTCAGCGGCATCTTATACATTTGCATCATTTAAAGTTTATGGTAAGACACAAGATAAGTTAATTCAAAAAAGCAGAAGTAAAATAAGCATTGGTATTGACGCCAATGTTAACTCACTACTCGAAACTCATATTATACTTGATCCTTCTTCTGGTGATGAAATTATGGCAAAAGGTAATGGGCAAATCAGCCTGATTATCCCCCCTAATAACGATATCAGTATGAATGGTACCTATACTGTCGAAAACGGGCAGTATCTCTATACTTTTAAAACACTTAGATTTCAAAGAATATTCAGGCTGAATCCTGGTGGTAATATTACATTCAACGGCCCCTTCAGTCAGACCAGCGTTAATGTGGATGCCGTTTATGCTATTAAAGCCAGGCTATTCGATATGCTGAGCGACGATGATAAAAAGGTACTACAGGGAAATGACAAAACTGATGCGCTCATTCCGCAGTTAGTAGATGTTATTATGCATATGAACGGATTTCTCAGCAGCCCAAAACTTACTTTTGACCTTGATCTGGAAGATAAACATTCGCAAGGAACAATGGGTTACCAGATGCTTAGGGTTGTCAATAACGATGACCGGCAAAAGTTCAACCAGGTTGCTTCCTTACTTGTTATTGGCAACTTTACTTCTCCGGAAGGAATTTTAGGAACTACTGCGCTGACTGGTGCATATAATAATCTGAGTCAGATTCTTTTAGGTTCTACTTCTACTGCACTAACTAAATATCTGAATAAAATAACCGGCGACAATCAATTGAATATAGATATTAAATATACAAACTACAACATTAACGACCCATCATCCACAGCAACAGCTGCTGTTAACCGTAACGAACTGAAGCTAGGGGTAAACAGAAGTTTTTTTAATAACCGGGTACAGGTAGAATTGGGTGGTACTTCTGATTGGGGGCATCCTGCCAACCAAAGTTCTACAACCAATTTTGACATTACCGGCGACTTCCGCATTCAATATCAGCTCAGCGAACAGAGTAATCTGCGGGCCAGCGCTTTTCGTACCAGCAACTATGATGTAACCCTGGACAGGGATATTATAAAAGGTGGTTTTGGTATTACCTGGCGAAAATCATTCGACCGCCTAAACGATTTCTTCAGAGGCTCTAAATTTGCGTTGAAACAGAAACAGCTGGAATTGAAGAATCCGAATCCTGAACAATCGGAAGATTCTGTAACTGCTCCAAAACCTTAAGGGCCTGAACCATTAAGCATTTGTGCATGAGATACATGATAGGTTGTTAATAGTAGTATTCAATCCCCCTCTCCTGGTCAGGATTTTTTAAAATAACCTCCCCTGCCCGATCACAACCCTTCTGAAATCCTTTGTATTCAGATCCAGCTTAGATTCATTCAGCTGAAACTTCCGGCAATAAATCTGAAACTGCGATTTGATTATTTCTGCGAATTTGCCATCACCCACAATCCTGTTTCCAAAGCGGCTATCGTTCACATGTCCGTCGTGACAATCACTGATCTGGCGCCAAACTTTATCTGCCCTGTCGGGGAAGCTTTTATATAGCCAGTCTTTGAAAATGCTACCCACAGCTCCGTTCAGCCGCACAACAGTATAACCAGCCCATTGGGCGCCAGCTTCGCTTGCCGCTTTCAGTACATCGTGCATATGCATATCATTCAGGCCGGGAATTATGGGAGCATTCATAATTCCTGTTGGCACACCCGCTTTGCTAAATGTTTCCAGTACCTGTAGCCGGCTTTTATACGATGTAGTTCTTGGCTCCAATACTCTTCTAAGGTCTTCGTCCAGCGAGTTGACAGAGGTAAGTACTCTTACCAGATTATGCCTTGCCAGTTCCTGAATTACATCCATATCTCTGAGAACAAGTGCATTCTTTGTCAGTACGCCAACAGGATTCCGGAACTCCAGGCAAATCTCAAGGAGAGCCCTGGTTATTTTCATTTTCCGCTCTATAGGTTGGTAACAATCGGTATTGCCACTCAATGAAATAGTAGCTGGTACCCAATTCTTATTATTAAAAAACTTCCGAAGCAGAGCAGGTGCATTTTTCTTCACTACTATCCGGCTTTCAAAATCCACTCCGGCGCTGTAACCCCAGTATTCATGACTGTTGCGGGCATAACAATATACACAACCATGCTCACATCCCTGGTATGGGTTGGCCGACCACAGCATTGCTACATCGGGGCTGGTAACTTCATTTACCAGCGTTTTGCTATTGTCGACAATATATTCGGTATTGCGTTTTTCATGCTCCCAATCGTCTATACCCTCCAAATGCTCCTGCACATACTCACCCTTCAGAAAGCGGTTCTTAGGATTATATTGAGCCCCCCTGCCCTTTTCATAACGGTCGTTTGCCAGTTGGTTGATCATTTTTGTGTAGTCTGAAGTCTTAGATAAAAAGCTGGAAGTAATTTTATATTGAGTTGAAGGATAGTATAGTGTCAAATATCAATACCTAAGACAATACTCAATCAATCTCAAAATTCCCTGAAAACCAACTATTATTTTTAGCTTGGCTAAATTAGAACTTATTTTCTAAATAAAATGGAATATTGGTATTTTTTTTCAAAATAGCATTAAAATCGAGTAGGATGTGTGGAACATTGTACTAACAATTATAACATCGGGAATGTTGCAAAAACCGATGAAATCATTAATAGCTCCAATTTATAGCATTACCCTATAATTGTGCATCTAGCGCCTTATCAATCATTTCTTCAGGATGACTGCTTGGCCTGGGCGCGTCGGAGGAGATAAGCAGACCCTTTTTATCTACCAAAATGTATCGGGGTATACCTGCAATATTATACTTCATTGCAGCTTGGGATGATAACCCTTTCTGGTCAATCAGGTGAGTGCCGGTAAAGCCTCTTTCAAGGATAAACCTGTTGAGTGTTTCTTTTGAATTATCGAACGAAACGAAAAGGAATAGGATATCCTTGTTCCTGTATTTTTCCTGCAACTTCAGGATATAGGGTAACTCGGCAACACATGGACTGCAACTGGTAGACCAGAAATCAACATAAACAACTTTGCCTTTATATTCCGAAAGTTTTACTTCTTTGCCCTCAAGTGTATATGCTGAGAAATCAGGAGCGGGTTTGTCTTCTTCCTTAAAGGCGGCCATTTTTCTTTTCAACCTGCTGAGGTAAGTCTTATCGTTGAATGCTACTCCCAACTGATTTATCAAACTATCCGTATGCAAGTAGGAGGTCTCAAAAGCGGAAGTACCTTTGCGCATGTTAAGGAAACCAATCTGTTCATAGAGTATATTATATAGTGCGATATCATACGATTGCCCTTTAAAATACCCTTTAGCTATGGAATCTCTGAGCCGAGACTGGTTTTTATAATTATAAGCAACGGTTGCACTGTCATAATTTTTATGGTCATTTCTCACCTGCCATAAATTATAAGGCAATTCGCGCAGAAAGAAAATGTAATCATCGCAAGCCATTGCTTCAGTGTCTTCCCTTGGTATACCATCCAGGTACCTCATATAGGCCGAATCAGAAAATACAGCCTTGTTATTTGTTTTAAATGAATATTGCAGAAGTTGTGTTTTCTTCTCATAAAATATAGCCTTTTTTACCGTTTTGCTATACGTTTCTGAAACCGGATTTTTTTTAAAATAATCATCATAGAAAACAATTTCACTATCCAACCTGTCTGACCAATATTGTGCAAACTCCAGGGGGGACTTATCTTTTGCCGCATCCCGAAACCGGCTTAAAAGCGAACCACTCAGAAATTCATTATCGAACTCAAACATAGCGCTGATTCCGTTTTTACCTTTCCCCTTAATATCTATATTATTCTTGGAAAGACTAAACCACAGGCTATCTCCCGGATTGATATATTTATTGATAAATACCCATCGCTTACCATTATGCACATTTATCCGTATCGGATAATCAATATCCAG
>CAIVEH010000133.1 GCA_903904855.1 uncultured Bacteroidota bacterium
CCCCCCCCCCCCCCCCCCAGTATTTTATTATTTTTAATGCTGCTTTCTTTGGTATCCTTTAATGCTTCGGCACAATGGACTGTGAATGGCACAACACCGGTGCCTGACCTGGAAACAAATACAACGGTGCCATCGACATGGAATAATGTAATTATCGACAACCACCTGGGAATAAATGTGGCTACTACCGGGTGCCCTGTGACTCCCGGAAGCACTCTCATGGAAGATTACCCATTGGTGGTGAATGCACTGATTGGTGGCGGCAGCCCGTTTGCGAATGGAACTGCGATAGTGCTTTGGGATAAGACAGGCGATGCGAGGAGGAAGGTAGTAGGGTTATCACAAAATTCGGGTATCGGGATGTTTTCGGGAAATGGCATTACGAACGGATCCAGTATTTTTCTGAATGCACCGGGAACTACAGGTACTTTACACCCGCAGGGATCGGTGCATGGGTTTTCGATTGGTGACGGGCTGGCCGGAACGCGGGCTTTTGAACAAAGGAACTATAATACTAGTCTGCCACTTCTCCAGAATATTTTCAGTCTTGACCAGAATGGAGATGCGCGGATAACGGGTAATCTTTCATTTGATTTATTGGGCGGCGATATTGATTTCAGGCTTATAAAGGGGTTGTCGCCCGGCTTTGGTTTGAATCTTACTTCTGCAACGGCTACCGATGGTTCGGATGGGGCGTGCTGTACCGCCTATGGCTGGAATGCAACGCCCGGAGCTTATCCTGCCGGCCCATATCCAGGTGCATTTGTTATTACTTCGAATGGCGGTAATGCTTGCCCACCGCTCGGCTTTGCATACAAGAGTTATATTGCGGGGGGGCTTTGTGGTAGTTTGGGAGCAGTACATGATGTTTTCTCTGTGAGTAAATGGGGTTATGGCTGCTTTGGTATGGATATGAATCTAACAAACATTACATCCGGCGATGTATTTACGGTCAAAGATGCATTTGGATTTTATGATCAGCTAGATGCTACGACAAGGCTGATCCACGGTAATACAAATGCCGGAGACTTGTCAATCTACTCAAATAATAGTATTGCCGGCACCTCTGGAGGGTCCAATATTGACCTTTACGGGCTGGCAAATTATCCGAATTATGGCCGGATAGTATATACATCGAATACATCATCAACACCTGGTGGATCAGCCGTTCCTTTCACAGGGTATCCATCAATGGTGTTTACAAATGACGATGGGGTGACACAAACCAATAACTTTGTGATCAGTGATAATGGACACGGAATTTTCGGACATAACACAAATCTTGGTAATATAGCTGGTGGCACAAGTGGCGCAGGAGATATTTTTACGGTTAAGGATGCGCTTGGGTTTTATGATGCGGTGGATGCCAACCCAAGGAGCATAAGTGGCAATACTTCGGCTGGCGAGTTGGGTATTGCCTCGGCAAGAGATGGCACCGACGGGTCGGCAATCGGGCTGTATGGTGCCACCAGCCCTTATCCCGGAGCGATTCATTTTGTATCGAAAGGCACAGCCGGGGAATCGATGCTTTTTTGCAACTATTCGGCAACAGGCTGGCATGGCAATATGCAAATATCCAATATTGGCCAGACAGTTGTTGGCCATGACCTTTATATAACCGATGCCGTGGTGGGGGATGTGCTGACAGTAAAAGACCAGATGGGATTTTATGATGTGAATGATGCAACAACCAGAAAGATAGACGGGAATACCAGTGCTGGATACCTGTCATTATCTTCAAATACAAATGGCACCAATGGATCTGCTATTACCCTGAGTGGCCTGACGAGTGCCAACCCGAGCCAGCTTACTTTGTCGTCGGTAGGCACTACGGGTACGTTGGCCACATTTGATAATTATAACGGAGGCACTTACCACCACAACCTGCAGGTAGGCAAAAACGGGCAAACGGTAGTTGGGCCTGATATGACGCTGCCACTGGCGGCTTCGGCCGACATACTGACAGTAGAACAGGAAATCGGTTTTTATTCTTCATCGTCAAGTTCGTTCAGGGCCATACATGGCAATGCACCAGGAGGCACGCTGGCCATAAATGAGAATACCAACTACCTCAACGGGCCGATACTGGAGATGTATGGCCCATCGACGCCGCTTTACTCCGGAGAGCACAGGGAAGGCAGAATAGGTATGGAGTCGTTTGGCACATATGGATATGGCTTTATGTTTTCCAATACACCAGATGCTGTTCATTTCAACAACCAGATGGCGATAACCAAGGATGGCCGTGTAATTATAGGCAAGGGCTTGCTGGACCTTGGTATTACACATGCGCCCAATGGCCCTGGAACGTCTTCGCCGCAATACAGCCTTTATGTGCAATATGGAATACTTACAGAGCAGGTAAGGGTAGCCTTGAATGGCTCGGCTGAATGGGCTGATTATGTATTTGCGGGTGACTATAAACTGATGCCGCTTAATAAGCTGGAAAAATATGTGAATAAACACAAGCACCTGCCCGATGTGCCCAGCGCCGAAGATGTAAAGAATGACGGTATAGACCTGGGAACCATGGACGCAAAACTCCTGAAGAAAATAGAAGAGCTGACGCTTTATGTAATAAACCAGGACAAACGAATAGATGAACTACAGAAAAAGCTGGATGGAAAAAATAAAAACTAACCGCTATGAAAGTAACTATTTTTTTATTGTTGGTGTTATTATGTGGTATTGCCCTGTTGCCATCTTGTAAAAGGAATGGTGGAATTTCGCATGTTACTATAGATGCTGATTTGAAAGCTGCATTTGATTTTAAACCAGGTACTTATTGGATATACCGTGATTCTATAAGTGGCAGAGTTGATAGTTTTGCCGTCAGAAATAACACATTAATTTCAACTAATGTTGCGGGAAACGCTACAATAGATGAGATTGTAATATTTATTACAGAATATATTGGAGGTTCACCCGCTGATACATCACCATGGCAAATTTTGTTATTTGCTAATTGCGAAGAATTAGTATGGGAAAGTGATATTAATTTTAACGGTCAAAAATATTTCGACTTAGATCCATTGTTCATTTATCCATTTAAAACCGGCCCCCCCCAACTTACACAAGGATTATTTTCAGGGGAAAATTTGGCTGTTGCAAACAATATTTATCCGAATTATATGGTCGGGGTATATAATTATATGAATATAGTTGAGTTAAATTCTTATGGTTCCAACGGAACTTACACAACTAACTATTGGTTTTATGTTGCCGGAAATATTGGAATAATAAAGATGAGGCTGTATAATACTTATTATACAATTAATAAAGTATGGGAAATGCAAAGATGCAACATTGTAAAATAAATTAAAAATATTTTCATGAAAAATATTGCTACTCTGCTGTTTTTCTTATTATGTTCTGTAATAATAAAAGCACAAACCTCTTATTATATACCGACAGGAGGGTCTGTTTATACAAGTTCCTCTTCGTTTGATCCATGGTATAAAAATTTACAGAAATACTGGTATTACCGATATAAATTAGTTAATGACTTTATGCTGATAGGCCCCGATGCAGGCATGAGTACCCCTGCCTACAGAAGGAATTTAGGAGATAATTTAGTAAATGGGCCATTTGATAATTGCCTTGATTTTTCTTCAGATGCGACGATTGACCTGGGGCATTATATAGGTATGCTCGCCCTGGAACATCAACAATTGGCCAATAATGGTTTTAATACCGCTAGAACAGATATGGAGTTGCGGTATGCACAGAACGCACTGAAACGCCTAACCAACAATGCGGCGTATTATGAAGCCGGACTCTCAACAGGGTACGGTGGATTATCCTATTATCCTGGAATTGGCATCAGTAATCCGACATTGATAACCGGAGAAATGACCAGTAATGCCATGTTTTTGCGCGATGATTTTCCGTACCTGACATTTGTAGATCCCACATATAGCCCTCAAAACTGGAAACATTTTAATCGGACCGGATTAGCTCCGGCTGCCGATCCTACAATTCCATGGACAATTGCAGCAACTGATAAACGGGAAGTGAGAACTGGATCTGGTGCATTTTACGACCGTTATTTTGGGCCAGACCCAAGAGGTGGAACTCATCTCCCAGCGACGCATGGCAGTGGATGGAATGTACCGAATTGTGAATCACAAGATCAATTACAGGTGGTTATTGATGGTTTAGCTCTTTCATCAATGTATGCACCTGCTGATATAAAAGCTGATGCCAACGAAGATATTTTCAAATTAATACATTATACGAATCATTTTCCAATAGGGTGTAAACTGCCATTTTGGAGTATACCTGATGCTTTAGATAATTGTGAATGTGCAAAACATGACTGTTCAACGTCGGGCATTTTTTTCATTTCTTCGCCGCCTGCCACAAAGTTAGAAAATGATTTCATTCCAAGCCCAATAACGACAGCAGATATGTTACTGGCAGGCGAGCCGGCAACACTTCTCGGTGGGTTTGGAAGCTATGCATTAATATTTGAATACTCACAATATATGAGTACTAACTGTACTTATGGAATACCTTGGTTGCCTTTAAAGACCGTTGCAGGAATTACATACTTTCAAGATGCAGTTACTTATGTGGATGGTTATGTCGCTTTTGCAAATGACTGGACTGTTTTTATACCTCCATTTCCAGCTCCTGGATTTGTAAGCCCTGCTATTGCTGCCTATAACGCTGCCGCTGAAATTGCCGACTGGACCACATTTTTGACTGGTTACTTACCAGGTGGAGGGCCGTTTAATACTTCATGGATATCATTGGTGCATCATGCAGATGGGGATGTGTTTGGTACGCCGCAATATCCGTTAATGTATGAACTGGCACATGGAGCGCCAAGTGGAGGGTGGAGCGAAAATTACAAAGTTGAAGGGTTATTAAATGAGGCACCACCTTGTGGTCCGTATAATTATGAGGCTAACAAAGATAATGTTACAGCATATGGGCCAGATGGAGATTTTTATAATTATAGTGGTACGGCTTACCCCACCACACCTGGAAGTTGGGAATGGAGCGGAAATGACAGGCTGGATGACCCCTACCACAGGCAAGGCAATAGCTGTTTTCAAAATCTACATTTTAATCATGAATACAATGGACTTGACTATATGTTCTTATTTGACTTATACGCTATGACACGTGGCACGAGCTACCTACAGGGAATGATGAACCCCTACTATTGCGAAAAATATGATGTTGATTATCCGGTACCGGCAACAGGGATCGGCTCCAATACTAAAAAATTGAAACTGAATTGGCTGGAGTATATATCTGCTATAAATTCAGTTCATACATCAGGCACAGGCGGAAGCGGTTGGCTTGATTACAGGGCTGCGAAGGTAATAGACCTGAAACCCAGCCCGGGCGCTGGCTTCCATGCCGAGCAGGGTAGCTTCTTCTTAGCACATATCAAAGATTATAGTTGTAACGGTGGTGAAAACCTGGACCAGCCATATACTTTTGCAGAACTTAACCCATCGTCGCTTAAGCCAATAAGGAATGATAGCACCGACACAACTAAGACCTATGCCGGTTTCCATCCTTTCGAGTACATACCAAATGGAAAAAACTATGTACCGCAACGACTGCCACCCACCAATCCGGCAGACCACATAATGGATACATTGATGACACCAGAATTTATCAATCTCTATACCCAGTATTTAAAATACGTTATTATAAATACAGTAACAGATAGTAATATTTTAGCGGCTGCTATGCAAGAATTTCATTGGACAGATGACACCATTGCAAGATATAAAATACCGTTAAGTGATACCGTTACAATGGAAATTATGCCCAATCCAACTGCTTCTGCAAGCACATTATCATACTCAATTTCGAGACGTTCTTCAATTGCTTTAAAGTTGACTAATATGATAGGTAATGATTTCAGTAACCTTATTGATCATTATGAAACTGATGAGAAGGCCGGCAAATATAATCTTCCGATTCACAGCGAGCAATTAACACCAGGGCTATACATTATTACACTAAAAGTTGGCCCACAAACCTATTCCAGAAAATTATCGGTTATTAATTAAAAAACAATATATTATGAAGACGTCTATTAACTTAATTTCAACACTAATTCTGGTGTTCATTTTTAATTCCTCTTTTGGCCAGTCGATCAATACTGCTAAAACTGTAAAGAAAATAAAAAGCAACCAGGCCAATCTGATAAAGAAGATACTGAAAAAACAGTCAATAAACTCTCATAACGCGAAGGCTAAGACAACAGAAATTGCCGAACGACTGACAGGTATCAGCGATTATATTGTAACAGACACTTCCAATAATCTGCGCGATACCGCCCGGTTTACTTATAGTCTTAGCCGGAATTCGATATTCAATTATAATACAATAGCTTATGACAATTCCTATAATGTAAATGGCATTTCTCCTATGGGTTTTGGCGGAGAGATAGGATTTCCGGACCATAACAGCGCACCGGATATTCAAAGCGATTCAACACAAGCATGGCTTTGGGATACCAGTTCTATGAGCCTGTACTTAGATGATCTGCGCATTTCGGCATACGATTCAAACTATAATGTTACCGATTATAAAGATCTTTACCAGAATGACACAACTGCATATTATGCCGATGACAGGTATATAAATACATTTGACGCTTATGGAAACATAGCTACATCTATGGATATGAACTGGAATTCCGGAGTCTGGGACACTTCGGAATTCAGGATGTTCTTTTACGATATGAGTCATACACATGTAATAAAGGATAGTACCAACTCATATGCTACCGGATCGTGGGTACCGGAAGAAAAATGGCTTTACACCTATAACGATTCGGGCTTTATGACGAGGGGCGATTATTATTTATACAATGGCGTGACCTGGCAAGAGACACAAATATACTTTTTGACTTACTACCCCGATAACCGGATAAAAACAGACAGCGTGGTGTTTGATACCGGATCGGCATGGATAACCGTAGTGAAAGATACCTTCGGATATACGCCGGGAATAAGTTACGCAACCTTCGTTAAAGATTTCATTTATGATTTTGGCATTAATATAGCATACACAGTAAGCACTAAAAATATTTCCGGACTCAGCCTGCCGGATACTTTATTTGGCAGCACGTATGCACCCAATGATTCTTTAATGCAAAGAGCAAAAGTCGCGTATAAATATGATAGCTACGGAGAACCAATTCTGAGCATACTATATACTTTTTATATAACCAATGATTCAATCGGAGACGGGTATTATGATACTATTGATCTTGGCTATACTCATTATTATTATGAAACCTATGAAGAATCCCCAATTCACCATCACACCGGCATAGCCGCCACCCCGCCGTCAAATACCGAAACCATCACTATCTACCCCAACCCCACAACAAATACACTTAGTATCAGCAGGCCGGGAGCGGCGTGGGGGGCCTATACCTATATAGAGCTGATAAACGCCTGCGGGCAGGTGGTGCACAGCGAGGGCCTGTCATGGCTGCAAGCCACCCAAACTTTGAGCATGGCGGGCTTGGCGCCAGGTGCATACTGGCTTGTGCTGCAGGATAAGGGCGGTAATACGGTGTGCTGGCGGGAGGTGGTGAAGGAGTGAGGCGCAGTTATCTGCAGTGCAGTGTTTCGCCTGCTCATCTCAAAAACGGATTATACCTCTTTTCCTCCCCGATTGTAGTCGCCTCCCCATGCCCCGATAATACCGTAGTATGATCAGGCAAGGTAAACAGGTGCGTACGGATAGAACTTATCAATGTATCAAAATTACCCCCCGGCAGATCGGTGCGGCCTATGCTGCCCTGAAAAAGCACATCGCCTGCCAGCACCCAGTTGCCTTCGGGATAATAAAACGATATGCTGCCCGGCGAGTGGCCCGGCGTATAGAATACCTGAAGGGTATCATCTCCCAGTTTCAATGGCTGTCCTTCTTTTATAAAATACGTCGGAGCAGGTACGGTCGTAATATTCACCCCAAACATCGCAGCCGATGCTTTGGCCATGTTAAGCACAGGGAGTTCAGTTTCATGCATCCCGAATGGGATCTTGTATTTGTCCTTAAGCTCCTGCACCCCCAGTATATGGTCTATATGGGCATGGGTGTTGATTATTCCCTGCGGCGATAGTTGTTTATCTTGTATAAATGCGTTCATCGCCCTGTTCTCTTCCGCATCACACATGCCGGGATCTACAAACCAGCACTGTTTTTTATCATTGATAATCACATATGTATTCTCCGAAAAAAAGTTGAACGTAAAGGCCTGAGCACTTAACATATAAAACGATATTATTTAACTACTAATTATTGCAAAACTACGTTATTACTGCTATTGAAGCCCAATCTCTAACTTAAGAATTGTAATAGCTCTGGCAGCGTGCCGCCTTGGCTCCAGGAGCGAAATATAATAGCTAGAGGTGAAGCCCAATCTCTGACTTAAGAAACTCTGAAGGACTACAATGTTTATCTCCCGAAAGCTTTCGGGATGAAACCACCGGTTCTAAGATGTAAATATCGACCCCGAATCGGGTCGAATGTGTGATTGGATAGATGTCAATTGATTATGTTAGAAATTGAGCTTCGCATCCTGTACATGGAAGTATGTTTCAAGCCCTAAAAAGGGCGGGATAGTAGGGTAAGTTTCTGAAATTAATTTCAGAGGTTACCCCAAAATAAAATAGAAGTAAATTATATTGAACGTGTGTATGGTATAGCCAGTTGTTTTAACTTTGATAGATTATACGAGTCTAACACCGGAAATAAAGTTGGTGAGCAATAAATAATAATGATAGACTGCAACAGAAGGTTATCTATAAAATATGTTGCCTTGGTTTTATTCTTAACCATGGTGCTGCCTTCCTGTGTGCACGCCCAGTCCTACATCGAGACCTTCGGACAAAACAGGTCGCAGTACCGCAAGTTCGACTGGAAATTTTTCGATACCAAGCATTTCAGGGTTTACCATTACGACAAGGCCGGCCGTCAGCTGGGCCGCTATGTGGCCGAGGATGCCGAAAAAAGCATTCCGATTATCGAAAAAAAGCTGGGCGGCCAGTTCCCTAAGCGGTTCAATATCATCCTGTACAATACTTACGAAGAATATCGCCAGTCCAATATCGGGCTTAAAGATGAATCGCAGGTAACAGGCAATGTAAAGGCCGGCACACTCAATCTTGTGGGCGATAAGCTGGTAGTATACTTTACCGGTGAGCATGGCGACCTGCACCACCAGATTCGCTCTGGCATGGCCAGGATAGTTATGGAGCGTCAGTTCTTCGGCGATAAGTTCACCACCATGGTTAAAAACGCCCTGCTGCTCAACCTTCCCGACTGGGTTACCGAGGGCTACATCAGCTACCTGGTAGATGGCTGGGATGCCAAAACCAATAGCCAGTGGAAGGGCCTCCTTGATGCCCGCCCCGATGCTGGTTTTTTTCAGCTTTCTGAAGAGTACCCCGAGCTGGCAGGTAAGGCTTTCTGGAAATTTATCTCTGAGCAATACGGACCCGGCATGGTCAAAAATCTGCTCTACAGTATGCAGCAGAAAACCGGCCTCAACAAGGCTATGCTCGATAAGGAAAACCTGGGCATCAAGGTTACCAAAGCCTACGATTCCTGTATCACTTTTTATAAAGAAGTTTATTTAAGAGATGCAAAAGTTCAGGAAAAACCGGATAGCAGCAAGGGCATTATAGCTATTAAAGTGCCTAAGGACAACAGTGTCATAAAAGATATCCGGGTTTCGCCCAGGGGCAGCGATATTTCTTATGTAGCCTGGAAGGAAGGCAAGTTTACGGTGTATACCCAGAAAACCAGCAATGAGCAGGTGCAGGCCATATTGCTTGAGGGCGGCATGAAAGACTTTACCGAACAGACCGACCCCGACTATCCTATGATGTGCTGGAGTACCAATGGCAACAAGCTCGCCATGCTCTATAAAAAAGGTTTCCGCACCTGCCTCCGCATATACAATAGTCAGACGGCCCGCATAGAGAACTATATTATCAAGAAGAACAAGTTCGACCGCATCCTCTCCATTGCCTTTATGCAGGACGACGACCAGATGGTTTTCTCCGCTATCCGCAAAAGCCAGACCGACCTTTATCTCTTCACCATCAAGGGAGAAAAGCTCACCAATATAACCGACGATTTGTGGGACGATGTGTCACCCGTATGCATTAGTGGCGGCTCACGTCAGGGTATCCTGTTCCTCAGCAACAGGCCCAAACCCAGTATGAATGTCTCGCTGGGTGTCAATGAACTGCCCACCGGGCCAATGAACGTATTCTTTTACAACACCCGCACCAAAAGCACTGAGTTGCTGCAATGCACCGATGTGAAAACAGGCCATGGAACCCAGCCCATTCAATACGGCCTCGAAAATTTCGCCTACCTCTACGATAGCAACGGTATCAATAATAAGTATGTGGTACTCTTTAAGCGCAACAGTCACAACAAAGACTCTGCCTACTCTGTACCCATTACTAATTACACCAGCAGTATCATCAGCCAGCAATACAACCTTGCCAGCGGCGATGTGGCCGATGTGGTTCAGGTAAAGGACAAGTACATGGTCTACTTCCACAATCTACAAATGCCCGGCCAGAGTGTTCAGGTCAAAACCCTGGTTCCAACCATTCTTTCAGTCGAGAAGCCTGCCGAAAAAACTAAGACAAACACTGGGAACAATATCAGCCGCCTGCCCTACCATGCCGGCCGCTACAACAACGAAGACGAACAACCCACCTCACCCTCAATAAAAAGTGGAAATGCCTTCCAGACCGAATTTTCCGATACCACCACTGCGCCTGTTCGCAAGCCCCGGCCAAGGATCAACAACATTTTTACTGCCAACACAGCCCCCGACAGTTCAATACTCACCGAAATTACCGACAGCGCCTATCTGAAAATGAAGCCTACCACTTACCGGCTCAGCTTCAAGCCCGATTTCTTCTCTGTCAAGCTCGATAACAGTGTTCTTTTCTCTCAATACCAGTCCATAGCCAGCAATGGCGGCCAGTTTATCAATCCATCTTTGGGTGGTTTGGTCACCATCAGCCTCAACGAGCTCATGGAAAATATCCGCATTACCGGTGGGTTCCAGCTACCACTCGATAATACAGGGTCAACCTATTTCCTCCAATACCAGAATTTTACCAAAAGACTCGATTGGGGCTTACTATTTTTACGCAGCCAGGATAAAGAAAAGCTCGGCGTGTCCTATTACGATCAGAACGGCCTTTTTGTTACTGCCGCCGAACAGACCTTTAAGTCCGTAGCCAACATGGCCGGGGTCGATTTCAGTTATCCGCTCGACAGGGTGCGTAGCATCCGGTTTCACACAGCCTTGAAACAGGACAGGCTGGTTGAAAAAGTTACCGATACGCTCAGCCTCGGCGCACCCGTGCCAACCCTTAATAAGTATACCTCCCTCAGCCGTATGGAGTATGTTTTCGACAATACCATCAGCCCCGTTTCAAATATTCTCAACGGCACAAGATTCAAAATTTATGCCGAATATATGTATGGCCTCAATGCAGGCAATCAAAGTTGCTACAATCTGGGCCTCGATATACGCAATTACGTCAAAATCTATAAAAACTTTATTCTTGCCAACAGGCTCGCCTATGCCCACAGCGATGGTAGCTCCGAAGTCGAATACCTGCTGGGTGGCGTCGACAACTGGCTGGGTCCTAAGAAAGGCCCCAACGCATACGCCTCACTGCCGTCCAATTACGGTTTCCAGGCTATGGAAACCTCCATCAGGGGGTATAATCAGTATGGCCGTATCGGCAATAACTTTTTGTCATTCAATACCGAATTGCGGCTACCTATTGTAGCCACTTTCGTCAATCGGCCTATAAAATCAACAGTACTCAAAAATCTCCAGCTCGTGGCATTCCTCGATTGCGGCGATGCATGGCGCGGCTTCCTCCCCGATGTTGCCAACAACAATTCTACCTTCTTTTTCATGAATCCCCCGCCCGGCCCTTACAATGTAAATGTTACCGCAGTTATTCCCAACAGCGGTGGCCTGGCATTAGGCTTTGGCCCCGGGCTGCGCACATCTATTTTAGGCTATTTCATCCGCCTCGATGCCGCCTGGAATATCGAAACCACAAAACCCATCATCTACCTCTCCCTCGGCAGCGATTTCTAAAAAAAGAAGTTTTTTTGCAATTAGCTTCAGTACTGCCATTATACCTCCGTTGCCACACTCGCTTGTACTAGATTTCTTTATTCAGCAGCCAATCAAACCAAAATACGGTCTCACATAGAGGCACAAAATTTTGCGTCTACTCACATTTTCACAAATTCCACACGGCGGTTATTGGCCTTACCCTCAGGGGTGGTGTTATTATCAATTGGCTTAGTTGCTCCCAGGCCTTTTGTGGTAAGCCTGGCGCCATCAATACCCATCGTTACTAATTGGGCCTTTACCGCATCAGCTCGCTTTTGCGAGAGTACCATATTGGCTGCGTCACCTCCATCACTATCGGTATGTCCGTCTATCTCCAGCTTTGTGCCGGCATTCTTTTTCAGAAAGTCTGCCATCTGGTTCATGAAGCCCATACTCTCAGGCTTTATCAATGCTTTGTTTACGTCGAATTTTATGGCATGGGTTACCAGTTTGCCATCGGTGAGTATGCTGCCAAGTATGTTCATGCCGCCGCCGTCGGCCAGCTTCACATTTTTAAACCGGAGTTGCGCTATGCCGCCCATTTTGATTCCGGTAGGTGTAAATCCACAATTGGGTATTACCAAAACACGGTTCTGGTCTACATAACATTTTATCTGATGGCTTTTATAAGCCATAGCGCAGTGGTGCCATATACTGGCATTAAAATCACCGTTGTATTCCCCCGATAATTCATTCTGGAAGTATGATGTTTTTACATTGCCATTTTCACCAAACACAATAATTTGTGCCCCATCGGGATCGGCCTGTTCAAAAAAGACATTAACCCCGTTCTGATCACCACCGGTCATATAATCAAACTCCAGTGTAAACTGATCTGTGAGGTAACTTTTCACCTTTATATTAGGTGTAACAATAGCGAAATTCCCGTCAGTCAGCTGCAGATAATGGTCGCTGCCATTGGTATTTACCGCACCCTGGCCACTGATCAGGTTCCAGTGTGGCGGAAATTCACCATCCGGGCTGTCGCTGAAATTGTCTTCAAACAATATCTTCTCACCAGGGGTAAAATCATAATTATTATATGCCTTCAGAGTACCTGGTGTACTTACCGCTTCCTGTTTAGCATCCGGGTCTTTTTTACTCTTCCCTACCGCATTTGTTTTCTTCTTATCACCGGCATCTTCATCATCATCGTCATCGCCTTTTAACCCCAGTTTTCTCTTTGCCGCATCTGTGGCTTTTTCACCTGCCTTATCCACAGCATCTTCCATTGCATCATCTTTTTTTTCGGCTACTTTATCCTTGACTTTATCTTTAAGTTTGCCAAATACACCCTGTCCTTCAGCTACTGTAAATACCCCAAGGGCTGCCAGTAATAAAAGCGCTCTCTTCATAAAATAATTTTTTACAAAATTACTATAAGCAAATATTATTTGCAATGGCAAAGCAATCTGATAAAAGGAAATACATCCCCTGATCTGATATCGTTTCCTTCATGGAACATTATTCTGTGCATATGTACTTCAATGAATATGATGGTTTTAATAGATGTGCAATGTAGGCCCATGCACTATATTCATACATGTATCCAATATACCATCTTTTTCTTCATAGCTCAGACCTTTGGCCAGGGCCTTCATGATATCTTTTTATAGCTTGAAGCTTGGCACTGGATACAAATAATAAATCCTCTTTCTAAATTAGGATATCATTAGGTTTTATCTTTTAACCTTTACATAATTATTCAGTCCAATTAAAAGAGCACATGATAAAAGCAGGGGACTTTATAGTTACATCAGTCTGACTAAACGCATTTAATTGAAAATAGCAGTACAGATAGCCACGATAGTCTTGTGGCTATTTTCATCTTTTATCTCTGCGGCCCAGCAGGCTGATAAACATGCTGTACCCGTTATCAGCACTGATACCCTCCGAACGGATTCAGTGCTGAAGGTTTGCAAATCACCCGGTAATTGCATTACCCAGATTGATGTTATTGATATTGTGCTCAAAATGATGCACAAAGACACTGGTAAACGAACAGATACAGGCGAAG
Organism: uncultured Bacteroidota bacterium; assembly: GCA_903904855.1. Lineage (GTDB taxonomy): Bacteria > Bacteroidota > Bacteroidia > Chitinophagales > Chitinophagaceae > Nemorincola. The sequence goes on from CAIVEH010000133.1 coordinate 14,181, forward strand.
TAAAATCTAAGAAACTCCGTACCTCCATAGTTCCGGCAGCAGGCTATACTTTACAAACAGATATGGCTGTGCTGGTCGCTGCTAATACCGCCTTTTATACACATAAAGATGCAAACCAATCTACAATATCCACCAGCCTTACTTATACCGCCCGCAACCAGGTGATATTCCCGCTGCAAACCAATATCTGGACCAAAGGGAATAAATATAATGTAGTTATCGACTGGCGGTATCTTTACTATCCTTCCTATACATTCGGGCTGGGAGGTCATTCAGGTATAGCCGATGGTTATATCATCAATTATTCCACCATCCACCTGCACCAGGCGGTATTAAGGGAACTGGCCGAAGACATGTATGCTGGCATAGGTTATAATATGGATTATTTCTGGGATATTCACGAAGTTAACCCACCCCGAAATAAGGCTACCGATTTCGAAACCTATGGCTATGCCAAAACCGAATTTGCATCAGGGTTCACCTTTAATTTCCTATACGATAACCGCAAAAATTCAATCAATCCCGAGCAGGGAAATTTTGTAAATGTGGTATACCGCCCAAACCTTACTATTTTTGGCAACACAGCCAATTGGCGTTCTCTCGTTGTCGACCTGCGGAAGTATTTCATGTTCCCGGCCTCTACCAAAAATGTGCTGGCATTCTGGAGCTATGAGTGGTTTACGGTAAATGGTAAACCGCCCTACCTCATGCTGCCCAATACCGGTGGCGATCCCTGGAGCAACACCGGCAGAGGTTACATACAAGGCAGATTCAGGGGCAATAATATGGCCTATGCCGAAGCTGAATATCGTTTTGGTATCAGCCGGAATGGCCTGTTGGGCGGAGTTGTTTTTGCTAATGCCCAATCATTTACCGAGCAGGCATCCAACAACTTTGAAACTGTTGCGCCGGGCTGGGGCACCGGTATCAGGCTCAAATTCAACAAGTTCTCCCGCACAAACGTAGCCCTCGATTATGGCTTTGGCCTCAATGGCTCCGGTGGCCTGTTTGTCAATATCGGGGAGGTGTTTTAAATCCTAAATTTTTAGTAGCATCAAGCAGGGTTGCCGCCCCAATCCTGCCATATTTTATCATTTGTTGATGGTCCTTAAAACGAACCGACGGCATATCGATCTGCCACAGGTTAATTCTTTCATATTTCTCGTTATTTTATCATGCAAGCACAAAATGGAAAACACTTTCACCTTTATGAGTTTTCACATTTAGCAGGTAATTACCATTTGCAAGGGTGCTGCCCAGGGTTACCTTATTGTTGCATAAGGATGGAACAGTAAGCAACACTGAACTTTTTTCTGAAGAAAATAGGAGGAGCAAATAGTATATGCTATAAATTAGCAGACTCATCCTTTGTTTTTAACAAAAATACCATTTATAATTTCACTCATAACTTAAAAATATAGTACACTTTTTGATTCGACGTCATTGCAACTATTTATCCCATGTTATGTATAACATTATCTTAGTAATATGAAAAACATCAGTCATCTGAAAGAGTTCCTCGATTCAAAAGTAGTCCTTTACAACCAACCCTCTTTTATCGAAAAAGACCCCATATCCATACCGCATTCTTTTACGCTAAAACAGGATATAGAAATCGCAGGCCTTTTTGCAGCCGTACTGGCATGGGGCAATCGCACTACTATTATCAATAACTGTCGCAGACTGATGAAATGGATGGATAACAAGCCTTACGATTTTATTCTGCATCATCAGGATACCGACCTCAAGCCATTTGTTGGTTTTGCACACCGCACCTTCAACACCACCGACCTCCTCTACTTTATATCATTTCTGCAATATCACTACTTAAACTATAATTCACTCGAAGATGCTTTTGTGCCGGATAAGAAATACCAGGAAACAACTGTGGAACAGGCCTTAATTCATTTTCACAACTACTTCTTCTCCATAGAACATCCCGAACGAACGAAAAAACATATAGCTACACCCGTTCGCAATTCGGCGTGCAAACGCCTCAACATGTATCTGCGCTGGATGGTGCGAAAAGATAAACAGGTTGTGGATTTTGGTCTGTGGAAAAAGATAAAGCCAAGCCAGCTGATATGCCCCCTCGATGTGCATGTAGCAAGGGTTGCAGAGCGGCTGGGATTACTGCAAAACATAAAATCTAACTGGAACAATTCGTTAGAACTCACAAACCAATTGAAAATACTCAACCCCGCTGATCCGGCAATCTATGATTATGCTTTATTCGGGATGGGAGTAGGCGAGCGGTTTTAAAGTCGGGCTATAATATCTTCAGTATCCGGAAAATAAGTATCTATATTCATGGTAACACCCGTTAATTCCTTAATAATATGGTCTAGCTCGTGTGTTGCAGACTTCAGTTGATCCGGAATACTTTTCGTAGGAATATCCCGCTGGCTACCGGGATGGATATCTGTACTTGATTGGATTATGGCGTGCAATTGTTCCTTGATTTTTTGGGCTTTAATCCTTGTTATTTCCTTCAACTTTTCATTTTGCTCTCTTATACTTATCAATTGCATTCTGGCTGAGGATATATCACGTGCAATACAATTAACACCTATAATTTTACCATCATGATCCATAATAGGGTTCGAGCTTATTTCTGTATACTGTTCGGCTCCATTAATAGTTTCAACAACAACCGTGTTGAAACTATCACCATTCAAAGCCCGCTCATAATCTTTTTTTCTCCTTAAAATAAACGATTCAGAATGCCAGTTGCCCAGCACATAGTCTCCTTCATCTAGCGCCACACCCGAACGTTTTAATATGAAGTCCTGAAAGGCCCGGTTGCAATAAGTGATTCTGAGTTCTTTATCTACCGACCATATAAGGTCGTTGGTATTATTGATGGTTGCCAGCAATTTCTGCTCATTATTCCGCATGGCATCAAAGAGTTCTTTCTCCTGCGTAATGTCGGTAGATACTCCGGTAATAATATCCGGTTTGTTATTCTTGCCTTTTTTATAGGAAAGCCTGACTTTTAATGTGCGCAGGCTTCCGTCTTTATTCACATGCCTGAATATTATGTCGCTCAAGCCTCCTTTTCTGGCTTGTTTTATAGCATCTTTTACTAAATGCCTGTCAGGTGGATATGTCGATTGAACGATAAATTCAATATCAGCATTCAGGCTATCCTTGTCAAAGCCATACATGTCATAATAGGCCTTGTTGCCATATATTAAATTTAAAGTATCTGCGCTTCTCGACCAAATTGCTTCATCGAGTGAAGTGAGAATATCGTTTAATTCTTCAGCCTGCTCCTTCTGTAGCTGTAGTAATTCAATATTTTTCTCTTCAGCCAGCACTTTATCATTGATGTCTACCGCAAAACATAATTGAGCCCGTTTACCTCCAAACTGTGTTGATTGAGAATAAATATGTACGTAGAAAACAGTACCATCCTTTTTTTTATGCCTGCTGTATCCTGTACCATAATAATCAGAATGTCTGTTATTGAATTTTTCAGTCATGGAAACAATTTCCTCTGTCGGCATGATATCTTTAATGGTCATTGTTCCGAATTCTTGCTTGCTGTAACCATAATTCACTACGGCAGCATTATTCACTTCGAGGAACTGCATTGTATCCGCGTCAACAACCCAACCAGGTATTGGCCCATTATCGAAATGATTTTTATAATCAATTATTGAATTGTCTTCCATTTCTATATTGCAGCGCGATTATATTGGTATAAATAAAATGCAGTTGTATATTTAAAAATGCATTACATCATAGGAAAACAAATTTACTCATTTATTTTTAGTATACAAATGTCATGTTAATTATTATTAAAACGATTCGTTAAACACTTTACAGATTATAGTAAATACATAATTCAAGGACTTTTGAAGTAATATTTTCGCAAGCAATAATGACCTTTTGCCTATTTTTGCGCCTTATGGCAAACGAAAATAAGCTCCAGAATATAATCGGGCATTGCAAGGAATATGGCTTTGTATTTCAATCAAGTGAAATATATGATGGATTAAGTGCGGTATATGATTATGGCCAATATGGTGCAGAACTAAAGAAAAACATCCGCGATTACTGGTGGAAAAGTATGACCCAGATGCATGAAAACATTGTGGGTATTGATGCTGCAATATTTATGCACCCTACAGTATGGAAAGCAAGCGGCCATGTGGATAATTTCAGCGACCCGATGATAGACAACAAGGACAGCCAGAAGCGCTACCGGGTCGATCATCTTATAGAAGCATTTGCAGAAACACTGGATAAAGAAAAATCCGAAGCCATGCTGCAAAGTATGGATCAATTGTTGGCAGGAAATGATTTTGTTGGCCTAAAACAATTGATAGATGATAACAAAATAAAGTGTGGGGTAAGCGGTACCTGCAACTGGACTGATGTGCGCCAGTTCAACCTCATGTTCTCCACTGAAATAGGCTCTGTGGCAGAAGAGGCCAATGTGATATACCTGAGGCCCGAAACAGCTCAGGGTATATTTGTCAACTTCCTGAATGTACAAAAGACAGGCAGAATGAAAATACCTTTTGGTATAGCGCAGACAGGTAAGGCATTCAGAAATGAGATTGTAGCCCGTGGTTTTATCTTCCGTATGAGGGAGTTTGAGCAGATGGAAATGCAGTTCTTTATCAAACCAGGCACGCAGAAAGAATGGTATGAATACTGGAAAGAAACCCGCATGAAGTGGCACAGAAGCCTGGGGATAGGTGAGGACAAATACCGTTTTCACGACCATGTGAAACTTGCTCACTATGCCGATGCCGCATGTGATATCGAGTATGATTTCCCGATGGGATTCAAAGAAGTAGAGGGTATTCATAGCCGCACAGATTTCGATCTGAAACAGCACCAGCAATTCAGCGGCAAGAAACTCACCTATTTCGACACTGATATCAACCAGCACTATATACCTTACGTAATAGAAACCTCCATAGGCCTTGACCGGGCAGTAATGATGATACTGAGCGAAGCTTTTAAGGAAGAGGACCTGAGTACGCCTGAGAAGCAAGACAGCCGCACCGTACTTAGTTTTCCACCAATGCTTGCGCCTATAAAGCTGGCAGTATTACCACTGACAAAAAAGGACGGATTACCCGAGATTGCCCGCGAACTGATGAAAGATTGTATGCCTCATTTCAAATGTTTTTATGAGGAAAAAGACACTATAGGTAAGCGCTACCGCAGGCAGGATGCCATAGGCACGCCCTTCTGCATTACTATAGATCATCAGACCAAAGAAGATCAGACAGTTACAATCCGTTACCGTGACAGTATGCTACAGGAACGCATAGCCCTGGCTGAGGTGAAGGGGCTGGTTATGGATAAAATAAAGATGTTTTAAGCGGGTTCATTTGTGGAAAATTATTGAAGTCAGGCAGAAACAAAATACTGCAGGCTTCAATAATATTATCAGCTAAAATCGAAAAAATATAAAGTAACTAATTTACAGTCATGCCTTGCAAAATATTGGTTGTAAAGCTGGTAGTCATCAGTGTACCTGTCATACTATATTGATTCAAAATCCCTGTTACTCCATCCCCGGTAGAAATATAATAATGATTAGTACATGGGTCTATGCAGGTAGAATAAAAGTCAATATTTACGCCACTTTCAGCTGGTGTGGCGATTATAGATATTGTAGTAACAGAACCAGATACTGGGTCGATTTTGACGAAATCCTGGCCACCTGCCGGATAGTTTTCTCTGATAGCATATAGCAGGTTATCATTTTTGTTGAATTTCATACCCAAAAAATCCCATACACCTGTAACAGAAGCCACCACAGATGTAGCAGATGATCCCGGAGTATACTTCTCAATATAATTATTCACAGTGTCACCTGAAGCAAAATAGATAGTACCTGTATTGTTGTCGACGGTAAGATAACCCCTGAATGGATGAACTGGAGTAGCCAGAACAGTAGTTAAGAATGTTGTACCTGAAATTGATATTTGTGCCAAATTACCGCCGGAAATACAATATAAATTATTGGTAACACTGTTATAAACCGGCGAAGAATAGCTTGATGCGCCTGATGGTGTAAGTGAAGTAACACTACCACTGGCTGCAACTTTATATAATGTATAGCCATACCTAAAAATGTAATAACAATTGTCGCTGCTATTATAAGTTCCCTGATTAGTTGCGCCATGACTGAAAAGTGTTCCAAGTGTCGAAATAACTCCGGTGGTAGGGTTTATTGTACCGAAAATGCACGATATACCAGTGTCGATTGTAGAACTAGATGGTGCTGAAATACCATATAGTGTGGAGGTGCAGGTAGTTTTTGAGCCAGTACTTTTCTTGCAGGCCGAAGCTAAGCAAAGTGCAAAAAGGCAAATAATGCATAAGGATTGAGGCATACGATTCATAATATTATAAGTTTAGTTACCAATAAAGACAGTTGCAATGCTGATTTAGTTGGTAATCCACCTTAAATAAATAGTTATAAAAACCTTAAAGGAAGGCCACACAAGAACGTTTATTCAAAAAATAATTATTGAAACAGTTTCCTGGTGAATAAATTGTGCAACAAATCTGGGTCAAGTCATAACAATTATCGCAACTTACTCCTTACAGCCTTCACCTCATCAGCAGTAATTGCGGCCCCACTGTTCCCGAAACTGGTATTCACATAGGTAAGTACCGCTGCTATTTCTTCATCATTGAGTTGTTGAGGAGGCATTACATTGTTATATTTTACACCATTTACCACCAGTTCACCCTGGTAACCTTTTATAACCTGGGATATGGTTTTTTCTTTGTCGGCCAGGAAATCCGATTTAGCCAATGGGGGAAAGGCTCCGGGTATTCCGGCTCCGGTTCCCTGGTGGCAGGTAATGCAAGAGCGGTTATAAACAGCTGCGCCTGACACTGTACTTTGGCCCCCTGAAGAAGATGAAGTACTGGTGGAACCAGAATTGCCGCCACAGGAAGAAACGAAAAGGATAATTAACTCCGAAATTGCAATAAAGTATATTTTTTTCATATTGTAGATTTAGTGCCCGAATGTTTGGGAATGTGAACAAAAGAAGTAAATTTATCGGAAATTAACGGCATCAGGTAATAATAAATACTTCCTGACTATGTAATTACTCTGAAAAACACCCAATTAATAATTAGTGTAGATTGAAGACAGAGGGTTTTAAAAACTCAATTAAGAATTTATATATCCATTTATGTCAGATAAAAGAGTTTATAGTATATGCCTCCTCGCAATAATATCAGTTATCCTCATTTCATGTGGAGGTAATGTTCAACCCGGGGATGCCTCTAAAGCGCCTGTAATTGTAAAATACCCGGAGAAAAAAGAAATGATCTTGCTCACCGACCGGCCACCACAATTGGAAACGCCCCTGAAGATATTCCGGCAGGATTTTACCCCCAATGAATACTTTTTTGTGCGCTGGCATTTGGCCAATATTCTAACAAAAATTGATATTGATACATTCCGGTTGCGGGTAGGAGGGGCGGTAGATAATCCTATTGCATTGTCAGTAAATGATTTGAAAACAAAATTTGCCCCTGACTCGGTAGTGGCATTGGCCATATGCGCTGGCAATTCAAGGTCAACATTCAGCCCGAAAGTTCCAGGCAGCCAGTGGTGCAATGGTGCAATGGGCAATGCAGTATGGAAAGGGGTGAAAATAAAAGATATACTGGCGATGGCAGGTGTGAAAAATAATGCCTTTGAAGTTACGTTTCAGGGATTGGACAAGGGCGCATTACCAGATGTACCAGCATTTATTAAATCTCTGGGTATCGACCGCGCAATGGATGGTGAAGTAATGGTAGCCTACGAAATGAACGGTCAACCCATTCCCATGCTGAACGGCTATCCTTTGAAGCTGGTTGTGCCAGGTTGGTATGCTACTTATTGGGTAGGCTCGCTTGCCAATATCAACGTGCTAACGGATACATTCAAAGGTTTTTGGATGAAAGCAGCTTATAGAGTACCGGCAACCGGACCGGATGAAAAGCCCGACAGTCTTGCTAAAGCAACTGTGCCTATTACCAGTATCAATTTGCATTCAATATTTGTAGAGCCGGATACCAGCGAAAAGGTATCTGCCAATAAACCGTGCCTGGTAGAAGGTCTGGCATTTAATGACGGCAGTGGAATAAAGAAAGTAGAACTGTCGCTGGACGGTGGTAAGACATGGGTAGAAACAAAATTGAACCCGGATCTTGGCAAATATTCATGGCGTCGATGGACGTATGACTGGACGCCGAAATCAGGGGGCGATTACCATCTGATGGTAAGGGCCACAGATGACAAAGGCCATACCCAGACCGACAAACAATGGAACCGCAGCGGATATGCCAGAGGATTTATTGAGCAACTTGATGTGAAAGTGAATTAATATTTAGTTGGCAGTTTAGAGTTGGCAGTTTACAGTTTTAGGAGTAAATGAATGGATCAGATTTTGATTCAAAGGATGGCACGAGCCCTTACCTTAATAAAACAAAAGTTTTTTTATGAACAGGAAAACAACTTTTATATTTTTTACCCTTTGCCTTTTTATAGCATTGATTTCCGGTTGCACCAGCAAATCGATAGAAGCATTTAAACAGCCCTTGAATACATTCAGCATAACCGGCAGTGTTCATGAAATGAACCTGTATCCCGATCCGCCACCTGCCTTTCCAGAGCATGAAGGTAAGGCTGAGTTTATGTCCTACTGCGCTATCTGCCATTCACTCAAATACATTACAATGCAGCCCGATTTTCCGGCTAAAACCTGGGATGCAGAAGTTACTAAGATGATCACAAAGTTTCATGCCCCGATTGACTCAGTGAATGCAAAGAAAATTGTGGAGTACCTGGTGTCAGTGAAGGGAAAGAAATAGGGGTGCCTTTTCCAAATTCAATGGAAGATTGTCGGCAATTTATTTAAAATTAGTATAACATCTCGTTGGGCCATGTGCATGGTTATTTTATCACTACCTTTGCACACATTTTTATAATATTGCCAATGCCCGAAATAAGACCATTTTTAAGATTAAGTGGCCTGGAGCCGCTTATAGTGAGGCCGGAAACCAATTTTGTGAATGTAGGAGAACGTACCAATGTTACCGGCTCCAAGAAGTTTGCACGCCTCATCAGGGAAAATAAATATGAAGAAGCGCTGAGCGTGGCACGTCAGCAGGTAGAAAGTGGCGCGCAGATCCTGGACATTAATATGGACGATGCCCTGCTGGAAGGTGTGCAGGCAATGACCACCTTTGTAAACCTGTTGCAGGCAGAACCTGATATTGCCAGAATACCCATCATGCTCGATTCTTCAAAGTTTCCGATTATTGAGGCAGGGTTGAAATGCATTCAGGGCAAGTGCATTGTCAATTCAATCTCCATGAAGGAGGGTGAAGATAAGTTTATTGAGCAGGCTGAGATCTGCCGTAGCTATGGCGCCTCGGTGATAGTAATGGCATTTGATGAAAATGGTCAGGCCGATACGCTGGACAAAAAAGTAAACATTTCAGAAAGGGCATATAAAATATTGACTGAGCGGGTAGGATTTAAACCGCAGGATATCATTTTTGATCCAAATATCTTCGCCATAGCTACAGGTATTGAGGAGCATAATAATTATGGTGTTGATTTCATAGAGGCTACAAGGATTATTAAACAAAGAATGCCTCTGACCAGGGTAAGTGGTGGCGTGAGCAATGTGTCTTTCTCTTTCAGGGGTAATGATGTGGTGCGCGAGGCAATGCATAGTGTGTTCCTGTATCATGCCATTAAGGCTGGTATGGATATGGGTATTTTGAATGCCGGGGCGCTGGTAGTTTATGATGAGATTGAACCAAAACTCAGGGAGCTTTGCGAAGATGTAATTCTCAACCGCCATCCCGATGCTACTGAGAAGTTGGTAACATTTGCCGATACTGTGCAGGCCAAAGGCAAAGAGGTAAAGGTAGACGATGCATGGCGCAGCAATGTGGTGGAAGAACGCCTGAAACATGCGCTGGTAAACGGTATTACCGACTATATAGATGCTGATACCGAGGTAGCTAGGCTGAAATACCCCAAACCACTTGATGTGATAGAAGGCCCGCTGATGGATGGCATGAATGTGGTGGGCGACCTGTTTGGCAGCGGAAAGATGTTTCTGCCGCAGGTGGTGAAAAGCGCCAGGGTAATGAAAAAAAGTGTGGCGTACCTGTTCCCATTTATTGAAGCCGAAAAAGAAGAACGCCGACTTGCACACATAGCAGCCGGCACAATAAATGAAGAGAGTGCAGGTGCAGCCAAAATACTGATGGCTACAGTAAAGGGAGATGTTCATGACATTGGTAAAAACATTGTAGGGGTAGTGCTGGGCTGTAATGGATATGATGTTATAGACCTTGGCGTTATGGTGCCTGCCGATAAAATACTGGATACCGCCATCAAAGAGAATGTTGACATAATAGGTCTCAGCGGACTCATTACCCCATCGCTGGATGAGATGGTGCATGTGGCTAAAGAGATGAAGCGCAGGGGCATGAAACAGCCGCTGCTGATAGGTGGCGCTACTACCAGCCGTATGCATACGGCTGTGAAGATAGCCCAGCAATACGACCATGGTGTGGTGCATGTGCTTGATGCCAGCCGTAGTGTAACAGTGGCAGGCAACCTGCTGAATAAAGATGCTAAAGAACAGTTCCTCAGTAATATTAATGCAGAGTATGACAAGCTCAGGGATGACTTTGCCAATAAGAAAACAATAAAGCAATACATACCTTTTGAACAGGCCCAGGCAAGCGCAGCTAAAATTGACTGGAAAAACTATACACCACCCATACCTGAATTGCTGGGTACAAAGGTGTTTGATGGCTACGACCTTGGTGAGATAAGGCAGTATATGGATTGGGGGCCATTCTTTATAGCGTGGGAAATGAGGGGCAAATTCCCTGAAATACTCCATGACGCTACTGTGGGAGCGGAGGCTACCAAACTATACAACGATGCCAATGCAATGCTGGATAAGATTGTAAATGAAAAATGGCTAACAGCAAAGGGGGTAATTGGTATGTGGCAAGCCAAGAAGATTGCGCCTGATACAGTAGTGCTACTTGATGAGCATGGCAGAGAACTATGCCATCTCGAATCATTAAGGCAACAGATAAAGAAGGCAGCCAACCAACCTTGTTTCTCTCTGTCTGATTTTATAAAGCCTTACAGCTTTGGTGGCGAACATGAGTTGAAGGATTATATGGGCGCTTTTGCGGTAAGCATACACGGCATAGAACCCCATATAAAACGCTTCATGGACGACCACGACGACTACAGCAAAATAATGCTGCAGGCTATGGCCGACAGGCTTGCTGAGGCATTTGCCGAAGTGCTGCATAAGCGGGTAAGAACCGAATTCTGGGGCTATGCCAAAGACGAGAACATAGCCACGGAAGACCTGGTAAAAGAAAAATACCAGGGCATACGACCTGCGCCGGGTTATCCCGCATGTCCCGACCATACTGAGAAATACAAACTGTTTGACCTGCTGCAGGCTACAGAAACAGCAGGGATACAACTTACTGAATCGCTGGCTATGTATCCGGGAGCTTCGGTATGCGGCTGGTATTTCAGTCATCCGGAGAGTCACTATTTTGGTATAGGGCATATTGAGCAGGACCAGCTGCACGACTATGCACGGCGTAAGGAAATGAGCCTGGAAGAAATGACCAGGTGGTTGTCACCGGTTTTGGATTAAGTATTGCGTATTTTCAAAGAAATCAATGAGCGGAATTCAATCAATAAATGGCCAGGTTAAGAGCCAGGCAACTCAGCCCGAACCATTGCGGATAATGGCTACCATAATCTCCTGGATCTGCCATCCCGTTTTCTTTCCGCTCATTATGACCTTAGTTATCTATAAGCTGGAGCCAGGCGGGTTCATAGGGCTTGCACCAAAACAGCTGGGGTTGTGGTTTATCAATATCGGGATGACCGCAGTGTTCTTTCCTCTGTTCAGTATATTCCTGATGAAGCAACTGGGTTTTATAAGTAGCTACCTGATGCCCACAGCCAAAGAACGGATTATACCCCTAATGGCTACTATGATATTTTATTTCTGGATCAGTCACGTATTCAATAGTATGGGTGTTGTAACTGTGAATAATCCTACCCCGCCTCCTCAGGCCCCACTTGTGTATAAAGTATTGTTGCTGGGAAATCTATGGGGTATTGTTGCATTGTTCATGATCAATATTTTTACCAAAATCAGCCTGCATACTACTGCTGCCGGTGGTATGTTGGGTATTATAGTTGTGATGATGATATCCGGACCGGCCAACCTGGTGATTGCATTGTTTGTTGCTATTCTTGTTGCCGGTATTATTGGTACTGCCCGTATGATTCTCGGCGCACACCAGAAGGGCGATGTTTGGCTGGGCTATATCATTGGGTTTCTGGCTCAAATTCTGGCTTGGGTTTATATGAGATAATGGCTCAATTACTTAATTACCTGCAAAACTTACATGGCACTCTTTGAATTACCTGTTTTATCTTAATTTTGAAACATGTCGCAGCAATTCTCAACCGATAAAGCTCCTAAACCAGTAGGTTTATATCCTCATGCCAGGCGTGCCGGCAACCTGTTATTCCTATCGGGTGTAGGTCCGCGCAAAGCCGGATCTGATGAGATACCTGGACTGAAAACCGATAAGCATGGCAACTATCTTGAGTTCGATTTTGCTGAGCAGTGCCGGAGTGTATTCGATAATGTTCGTACCATACTGGAGGAAAGCGGCAGCAGCTGGGACAAACTGATTGACGTCACAGTGTTCCTGGTGAATATGAAGCGCGACTTCCAGACCTATAATAAAATCTATGCCGAGTATTTTAAAGACAATCAGCCATGCCGCACTACCATAGGTATTGAATCATTGCCCACTGCTATTGCTATAGAACTGAAATGTATTGCGACTATCGACTGAGACATTACTGGGCTAAAAAGCCCAGTATAAGGAATACACATGCCAGCGCTGCCAGAGACATACTCAAATACCACATAAATTTCTTGCGGGTAACAATTGCTATGGCTGATATTGCTATAGCAACCTGGAAAATGGTTACTGCCCTCGAAAAAACAATATGTTCGTGCATATGCTCTTCTGAGCTTTTCTCGGATGATTCGGCATCAGCTTTTATATCAGCTTTATCTTTTTCGAGTGAAGCTTTTTTCAGGGTATTCTCGGGCGGCACCGGTTGACCCATTGCTGTGAGCAACTGGATGGTATTGGATGCCATATCGCTTTTAATACTTTTTGCCTGGTAAAATGCCCATTTATCCGATGCTTTGATCTGCTCGAGCATGCCTTCATTGGCATGATGACCAGCCATCATACCTGCAATAGCCGCCAACACAGCTACAAATGCCGTAGTGAGGGCAACAGAGGTAGTCCATCGTTCCCGTTTTTCTTCTGCTTCTTCTTTTTCCTCAAGGGCTTCGATGGTTTCCTTCAGCTTTTCGGTTGGGTCTTCTATTTCTACCATGTAAATTGTTTCAGTTCAAATATACAAAAGCAAGGCAAGTATATTGTTATTTTGCTGACCAGGGTAAATAATTGGATTGAGATTTAACGTCAAAGCATAGAAAGGATAACACAAAGTTTTCAAAGATCTGGCTCAACGATGTATATCTATACCCAGATGGTTTTATGGATTTAAGCTTCATTTTATCATTAATGATTGCCGAGAAATCATTTCCTATAAATCGATATTTTCCATTTCTTTCTTTCCTGCCTTTGATTTTTGTTGTATTCCTTCAGTATAAGCACTTATTGGGGCAACACAACAACGCCAGCCTGTAGCCACACTATTTTTGAAAATCTGCACAAGAGTAAGTTAAATGGGCAATAGTAGAATATACCCAAATAGTTGGTAATATTTCAGTTTGATTTCAACAAACAGTTATTATTGTATAGCTTGTTGGGCAATACATGTATCCCATCCATTTTGCGTTCTCAGGGTGTTGCATTTCGCTGCGGCATCAAGAAGTGAAATATTACCTTCCTGATAATCTTTCATAGTGTTGGTCGAGTTGGTTCTGCACCGGCAATAGCACGAACGAGGGCCGCAAGAAAAAAGGAGAACAGAGGTAGAAATTAGTGCTGTAAAAGATAAAATGCTTTTCAGTTTCATAAAATGGTTTTAGAATTCAAATGTAACAAATAAATCGTAATTGTAACTTGAGTTATTTCTTATCGCTGCTTTCTTATCTGGTTTTTCCTAATTATATTTTCATGATTATAAATCACTTCCGAAAGGCAACCCATTTACCTGCCAATAACCACATGGTTATTGAAAAACCGCATATAAGCATGTAGAATTGAATAACGTGAATAATATGATGTAATTTGGTAATTACCGAGAACACTTAAGCCAGGCAATAACTCTTTCTGATTGTTTTTTTTCCGATCCACAATAAGCGTCTAATTAAACATTACCGAAGTCAAAAAAACACCCTGATGAAATTGATTCCCTCGATTCTGTCCTCAAATTCTCTTTAAAAACCCAGATATCTGAGTACTTTCAAAAAATGAAGGAACTAATAACAGGTAGCCAAATAACAACCAACAAATTGATTTTATTTTATTTTCCGGTCACTTTGCTACATGGGGCAATAATCGATTTTCTATTCCACCTTATGCAGTAGCTGATGTAAAGGTTGAAATCGAAGGCAGTGTTTTTATCGCCCCTGCCATAGCCTGCTATGTATAGGGGAGAGAGGTCGCTGAATGATTTTCCGTTGAGCATTATTTTACCACGCAGGTTCCAGCCGGCTACAAAGTTTTTCCATGCAGCTACCCTCATACCCAGGGTCAGTTCTGTCCAGATGGCTGCAAAAGGTTTGCTATGGGGTAGATTCTGAGGTGGCGTATTGCCCCAAAGGCTGTCCAATATACTGAAAGAAGCCTGGCTGCGGTTGATCTGTGCCGCTGCTACACGCAGGCCAAAGAGCATCATATCCCAGTCGCCGGGTCTGTCGCGGGCTAGCAGGGCTTTGTTGAAACCCAGCCTCACGAAGCCGTTTGAGGTGGTGTATTTAAGGTCTGTATAATTTACATTGGAGCCTCCCCAACCCAGTTCCATAGCGGCATAAAACTCATTGTGCAGGTAGTAATCGGCCTGGAACTCGAAAGAATGGCGGTCGCTGTAATACCAGTTTTGAACCGGGTGCACCACATCCACACCCAGGCACAGCTGGTGGCCTGAGCTGTCCTTTTTTTTAACCTTTGCTAAAGTGGTGGTATCGGTTGCCACTGTATCGGTCTGCGCCGATGCGGTAATTGCCAATGATACCATCAGCAGGCTAAAAATTGGGATGCATATATATCTGCAGATGCTTTGTTTTGACATTATTGGTTACGCTGGTATTGAGTATATGCAATGAGTCTATATTGTGATTAGTGGTATGTACCGAATCGAGTTTGTAAAAGTAGGTATAGCCGCAGGCATTGGAAAGGAACTTCAGGTTCCGCTCATAGAAGAAAGTCAGCGTATCGGAATTGTAGATGTGCTGATATTGTATAGAGTCGGTAGTAAATGCCCACTGGCAAACCGTACTGTCGGGCGAAAGGGAAAGGGTAAATGTAGCCTGGCTTGGGTAAGTGGTGATCTGTTCGGTGGCATTGCCAAGCACTATAGGAATGAATGTGGCCGCAGGTATTACAGTATCTGATGTAATGGAAGAGGTATCGGTAGAGAAATGAATAGTTTCCATTGTGAGTGTTGCGATCTTAGGTGTCATGCAAGGTTGCCGCTGCTGGGTACAGGATAACCAGAATAAGCCAATTAAGGCCAGCAACAAAACCGTACAGTATCGGGACAAATCAGTCATTGAGGGTGTTCAGAATTTTATCTATCTCAGCAATCACCGAATCCAGCTGACGGCGCATATTTTCGTTTTCCTCACCACCCTCACCGGGGCGGCCGATATGCACGCTAACCATATCTTTTTCGAGCGAAGTCAGTTTCCTGCCCAGTTCATCGATTGATTTGGTCTGGGCAGTAACGGTTTCCCTGAGGCGTTTATTTTCGGCCTCGGTGGCTGCATGTTTTTTGAGCAGCAGGTCTAGTTTTTTACTAAGCAGGTCGAGCGCTTCCATTATTCCCTTATTTGAGCATTGAGTTTATTTTTATAAACGTCCATTAGTTTCTTCATCAGTTGCTCGGTCTCTGTATCGGTCAAAGTACGGTCGTTCAACTGAAAGGTATAACTTAAAGCGTAAGATTTCTTGCCTTTGCCCAGTTTTTCGCTTTCAAATACATCGAAGAGGCCAAAAGACTGCAGGCTATCGAGGCGCAACTGCTCGGTGGTGTCCTGCACCTGTTTCCAGGTAATCTCCTTATCTATCACAAGGGCAATGTCGCGGTTAACGGCAGGGTATTTAGGCACCTCTTTATAGCTGATCTTAGCGGCAGCAGCGGCTTTCATCCACACATCCCAATGTATTTCTGCAAAGCATACTTCATGCCTGATGTCGAATTCTGCCAGCCTTGAATTTGTTATCTGCCGGGCCGTACACAATACCTGGTTCTTCCATTTCCAAAATATTTCGCCTCCAGCCTGTTCATTATAAACTACAGTAACGTTGCGGATGCCGCTATATTGCAACAGATTTGTTAGAATGCCCTTAAGGTGGAAAATACCCGCCTGTACGGCCTTCTGGTTCCAGTTCAGATGGTTGATATCTCCGGTTATCCAGATACCGAGGCGGGCCTCCTGGATATATTTGCCATCGTGTTGCGTATATACATTCCCGTACTCAAACAGGCTCAGGTCCTGACTTTTGCGGTTGCAGTTGTATTGAATCACTTCCAGTCCACCCTCCATCAGCGACGGGCGCATCACATCCAGCTCGCTGCTGAGGCTGTTGATCATTTTTACCAGGTCGGTGCGATCAGGATAATATTTACTGTTGACTATAGAGTTGGCCACAATCTCCTGCAGGCCCATACCACAGAGCAGTTCAGCAATACGGTTACGGTCGGCACGATCGTTGGCCAATGGCTTTGTGAGTGCTATATTCAGCTTGGCTGGTATCTGGATATTATCCAGCCCGTCTATGCGCAGAATCTCCTCCACAATATCAGCAGGCTGCGAAACATCGGTTTTATTGGATGGTACTTTAAGGGTCAGGCCTTCGGGGGTTTCATGTAATATTTCAAAACCGGAAGCAGTCAGTATTTCCTGAATGGCAAGATGCGTATATGCTTTACCACTCAGTTTGTGAATGTAGTTGTAGGTAACACTTACAGTAGTGGCCTGAAGTGGGGCAGGATAAACATCTGATATGCCAGAGGCAATTGTACCACTTGCAAGCTCAATAATCAATGCTGCAGCGCGCTTTAGTGCAGGAATCACATTGTTGATATCAACCCCTTTTTCGAAATGAGTAGCTGCATCAGTACGCAAACCCAGCCGCAACGAGGTGCGGCGGATGTGTTTAGGATCGAAGTAGGCGCTTTCTAGGAATACGTTGGTTGTAGTCTCAGTGATGCCACTATGCAGGCCACCGAATACACCACCAATTGCCAAAGCACCTTCTGCATCGCAGATCATCAGGTCGGAGGCAACAAGCTTCCTTTCCTTTTCATCCAGACCGATAAAGGTTGTTCCATCTGGCAGGAAGCGCACATTGATAGCACTCCCTTCTATTTTATCAGCATCAAATGCATGAAGGGGCTGGCCGGATTCATGCAGCACATAGTTGGTAATATCTACAATATTATTGATACTGCGAACTCCAATGGTCTGCAATCGTGTCTTCAACCATTCCGGTGAAGGACCAATTTTCACATTGGCAATGCTGATACCCGAGTAGCGAGGACAAGCATCAGGAGCCTCAATGGATACATTGATTAAAGCAGCGCCTTCAGTTTTTATATCAGCCTGTGGTAATACCACGGCATATTTGCCTCCTTTGTGATGAGCCAGATAGGCACACACATCGCGGGCCACGCCTATATGGCTGTTGGCATCCGAGCGGTTGGGGGTGAGGCCGATATGGATAGCAAAATCTGTTTCGGGAATATTGAAATAGACTTTGGCAAGCGTTCCGGGAATAGCTTCATGAGGCAAAATCATAATTCCATCATGGCTTTTACCCAAGCCAATTTCGTCTTCAGCACATATCATGCCGTTGCTTTCCTCGCCCCGGATTTTAGCCTTTTTTATCAGGAATGTCTCCCCATCAGAGGGGTGAACAGTTGCGCCAACAGGCGCTACCACTACCTTCTGGCCAGCTGCCACATTAGGTGCACCACATACTATCTGCAGTATTTCGGGGCCACCAAGACTCACAGTTGTTACGCTGAGTTTGTCGGCATTTGGATGTTTTGCGCAGCTAAGCACTTCGCCTATAACCAGCCCTGCAAGGCCACCGGCAATGCTTTCGGCGGGCTCCACAGCCTCCACTTCGAGGCCAATTGAGGTGAGTATATTGCTCAATTCATTTACGGGCACGGGTTCCGGCAGATATTGCATCAGCCATTGATAAGAAACGATCATTTCAGAAACTAAATTTCCGCAAAGGTAAGTCCATATGATAGCAAAAAAGAGCATCGGAAAAAAACCATTAACAAAACCATTTTTGCACTTAACAATATGTATAAGGTGTTAATTGTTGTTGGTAACTTAAATACTTTGGGGAAAACCCCTCCTTTTGCCGAACTTTATGTGGACAAGGTGTGTAAAAGGCGTTTATAAAGGGCTTAAAATTTTATAACTCAAAACCCTTTGCAGGAACAAAATTCCCGTTTACATTCGCTCCCCCCTCCCTGCTTTTTAACCTTCGATTAATGTTGGCTTAACGTTACGGAAACATTGAAATAATGACCGTAAAAGAGCGGAAATGGGATAAAAAGTGCAGATGAGGAACGAAACGGAATTTAAAAATATTATATAAAAAATTGGAAATGGCGGTAAATATTAAAAAAGATTTTGGAAGTGTAAGGAGTCGTAAACCAGACCTCACAACGCTGGTTTATGGCAAAGTGCCTCCCCAGGCACCCGAACTGGAAGAGGCTGTGCTGGGTGCATCTATGCTGGAAAAAGATACGTTTGCACAAGTATTGGAAATAATACAAAGTGAAGATTGTTTTTATGTAGATGCGCACCAGAAGATATATTCGGCTATGCGCAGGCTGTTTGATAAAGGAACACCAGTTGACCTGCTGACGATAACTGAAGAGCTGAGGAAGACCAATGAACTGGAAATAGTAGGCGGCGCATACTACCTGACCCGGCTGACGATGAGCGTGTTATCGAGCGCACACGTTGAGGCTCATGCCAGGATAGTGATGGAGAAATTCATTCAGAGGGAACTGATCCGCATCAGCGGCTCAGTGATTAGTGATGCTTATGAAGACAGCACAGATGTATTTGATCTGCTGGATAAAGCAGAATCCGGACTGTATGAAATTACCGATAAACATCTGCGCAAAAACTTCAGGAGCCTGCAGGATGTATTGGTGAAAACCATGAATGAGATTGATGAAAACCGTAATAAAACTGATGATATAACCGGGGTTCCATCGGGCTTTGCCAGCCTTGACAGGCTTACGGCAGGATGGCAAAAGACAGATCTGATCATACTTGCAGCACGCCCGTCTGTGGGTAAAACAGCATTTGCACTGAATCTGGCTATGAATGCGGCCATGAACCCCGGCAAGCAATTTCCGGTGGCTATTTTTTCATTGGAAATGGGTGCGGGGCAGATTGTGAAAAGGATGCTGAGCGCGGTGAGCGAGGTGCATATGGAGGCTATCACCAGGGGTAAAATGGCCGAGCATGAGTTTGTGCAGATGACCCAGCGGATGGTGAAACTGTCGCAGGCCAAAATATACCTTGATGACCAGGCAGCGCTGAACATATTTGAGCTTCGCGCAAAGGCCAGAAGGCTGAAGCAGAAGCACGATATCCAGATGATACTGATTGACTACCTGCAGCTGATGCAGGCCAGTGTGGAAAAGGGCGGCAACAGGGAGCAGGAAATCAGCAAAATAAGCCGCGACCTTAAAGCGCTGGCTAAAGAGCTGGAAGTGCCTATTATTGCCCTTTCTCAGCTTAACCGTTCGGTAGAAACCAGGAAAGAATCGAAGATACCCCAGCTGAGCGATCTGCGTGAATCGGGAGCGATAGAGCAGGATGCCGACCTGGTAATGTTCCTTTACAGGCCGGAGTATCATGGTATCAATAATGACGCCATGGGCGAGACCATAGAAGGCGAAACCCAGATACATATAGCCAAGCACCGTAACGGCAGCACTGGCATGGAAAAGGTGCGTTTTATAAAAGAATACCAGAAATTTGTGGATATGGAAGATAACCGCTTCGACAGCGGAGGTGGGAACTTCAATTCAGGCGGTAGCGGTGGAGGCAACTTTAATCCTGGCGGCGCTGGTGGTTTTAACCCTGCAACACCGGCCGGCGGACAAAAAGATAACCCAATGGCAGGCATACGCAGAGATCCAAGCGAATTTGCAGGTTCCAAGCTGTTTATTCCTCAGGGTGGTTTCCAAACGAGGCCATCTAAGGTTAATGACGTAAACTGGGATGATGAGGATATGGGACCTGGTACTTCGTTTAAGAAGAATGTTCATCCGGATGAAGATGCTCCTTTCTAGGGATTTGGGATTGGAAGTTTGGAATTGGCAAAGGAGATTAATAGGTATCATTATAAATGCATAGGCCACCAGCGCAATGTTGGTGGCCTGATTTGCAAATCCAATTCTTATATTTAAGTCCTATTCAATTACAATTCTGGAAACCAGTTTTTCATTGCCTGATATGGCCGTAACAAAATAAATGCCAGGTATTACTGGTAGTTTTAGGTTTGTTGCCTTATTGGTTAATAAAGTCGCTGGTATAGGCCCGTTAACTGTTTCGCCTGCTGCATTTGTGATCAGGAACGTAACCTCCCTCTCCAGGGCAGAGGAAATGAATACTGTAAATTCTCCATTGTTGGGATTTGGATAAACAGAAAGAGAACAGCTTGTGACAACAGTGTGATTTACCAGGGTACTGATACTCTTAAAAGCCATGACAGAGAGCTTAACACCGATAGCAACATCATTATAGACTACATAAGGGTTACCCCGGCTATCCAGTGCCATATTTAGATACCATACCCATCCTGCAGAAAAACCAGGTATACCAACAGTATCCCAACTGGTGCCATTAAATTTCAAAACTGTGGCTTTATGCGCATGGCCTAGATCCTGGAAAGCAAGGTAGGGTGATCCGGTATTATCAACACATACATTCGTCCAGTTTGAGCCACCAGCAGGCGTGCCCACTAATACCCAGTTGGAACCATTAAATTTCTTCACTGTTGCCGGGCCACTATAGCCATCGGAGTAAGCTACATAAGGTGTTCCATCAGGGCCAAAGGCTATAGAAGTGTATTGAGTCTGCGCTGTATTTGAGAACCCGGGGCTGCCCACTGTAACCCAGCTGCTACCGGTGTATTTCATCACTGTAGCTTTTAACCCATTGATATTATCCTGGTAAATTACCCAAGGCATGCCCGAACTATCTATTGCGATATGATTGTACTGGGTGTTACCGGCAGAGAACGCAGGGCTACCTACATCTACCCAACTGGTTCCATCAAATTTCATGACAAAAGCCGGGCCGTCTGAGTAGCTGATAAAAGGAGTATTATTCCTGTCAAATGCAATAGTTACGTATTGGGTAACAAATGCAGAAAAGCCTGCGATGCCAACATTTACCCAACTGCTGCCGTTGAACTTCATAACAGAAACTTTACCTCCGTTTCCCTCGTCGGTAAAAGCAACGTAGGGAATACCGCTGGTATCTAAAGCAATTGAGGTAGAGGAAGCCTGCCCAGCTGAAAAAGCCGGGCTGCCCTCATATACCCAGCTGCTGCCATTGTACTTCATTACTGATGCTTTCTGACTGTGGGCCGAATCCATAAATGCAACATATGGCGTGCCGCTTTTATCAATTGCGATGGTAGAACATTGTGTGCCGGCCGGTGAGAATCCTGCGCTTCCTACATAATTCCATGATTGGGAAAAACTCATTTGATGCAATAAAACAAGAGAAAATAATCCCAAAAAAAATTGACATTTCATAACTTAGGTTTTTAGTATGGTGAAAAAAACAGAGGCAATTTGTGCCTTACAGAAAACTAAGTTGGATCAAAATTCACTTTAAAAAAAATAAAAAATGATGTGATGGAATTTTAAGTATTTAAAACAGGCAAAAACGATTACGAAGCAAAAAAATGCGGGAGAAAATGGAGCAATGAGGTATACCAAATTCATAATTAAATTACATAGTAACCGCAACAAAATTTATATATTGCAGCAAATATCTTCTTTTATGAGAAAAATCATTTGTTTCATACTGGCCCTTGTAGTTATGGGCACAGCTACTTATGCACAGGATAAGCCTGCCAAGGGTAAACCCAAAAAGGAAACTTCTAAGGAAGCTAAACCAGCCAAGACTGCTGAGGCAGCTAAACCAGATGCTGCCGGAACAAATAAAAAACTGAAAAAAGACGGCACTCCGGATATGCGCCATAAAGCCAATAAAGAAGCAGCCAAAAAGAAATAATCAGCTGCCAGCATAGCATTTATGAAGCTTTCAAAATGTCGCAATATTACCTGATGATTTAGTCATGTCTGAAGGATAATTTTCCTGTTTTTATTTCTCCCGCAAAATCTAAATTTCAAAAAATGAAAAAACTAATTCTCGTTGCAGCCTGCCTTGGATTACTTTCAACAGGTGTTACGGCTCAAACAACCGGCGGCGGTGCCGCAAAATCAAAAGCAAGCGCCAAATATTTCTGTCCCAAGTGCTTGGCATCGAAAGATAAGCCAGGCACCTGCTCTGCCTGCAACAAAAAACTTGTTAGAGAAGGAGATTATTATTGCACCAACTGCGGCGCATCTAGTACTAAAACCGGAAAATGCACCTCATGTAATAAGGAAATGGTGAAAATGACGGGCAAATAGGCACAAGTTAAGAATTCAAAATAATTATAAAACCCACACTGGCAATTGAAAACCATTACCAGTGTGGTATTTTCATGAGTTGGATAACTGTTATTTGGGTAAATTACTATTATATCTATCAACAGCCTGAAAAAGCAGCCTACCCAACTTAATAAAAGAATCGGCTGTCTTATTATACCAAACCACTAGTTTATGAACATGAATAGCAGATTTTTTCTCCTGTTGCTGTTAGCCGGAACCCTGATGTCATCTTTTACCGTTACAGCACAAATAATGGTACGGGTTGCAGGAACCGGTTTCTGCGGCTTTACAGGTGATGGCAGTGATGCCAGGAATGCTGAAATATGCCAGCCATGGGGTTTGGCAGTTGACAATACAGGTAATACATATATTGGAGCATGGGGTCAGAATGTAATCCGCAAAGTATCATCTACAGGTATCATTTCCACTTTCGCAGGAAGCGGCTCAATGTCTTTTTCAGGCGATGGCGGCCTTGCCGATACTGCAGGCATTCCCGCTCCCTGGCATATTTATATTGATAAAAACAACAATATTTATGTAAATGACGGCCAGGTAGCCTTACGTAAAATTACACCAGAGGGGGTTATCACTACAATTGCTGGTAATGATACCGCTATGAATTACCAGGATGGGGTGCCAGCAACAAGTGTATGGATTCACGCTACCTCTATGGTGGCCGACCACCTTGGCAATTTATATATCGCAGTTGGATCATTCTACCCGACATCTGCCGATGATACGGTGCATTACTTCATTCGTAAGGTGAACACCGAAGGGATTATTACAACCTATGCCGGTTATGGCTCATCAACCTCAAGCGGTATTCCGGCAAGCAATGCACTCATTAATAACCCTATAGGTATGGTGATGGATGACTCTGACAATTTGTATTTTTCGACCGGTTTTCTAATCAATAAAATAGACAAAAACGGTATCATTTCCCTTTATGCCGGAAATGGCTCCGACACTACAGATGGAGCATTTGCAAGCAATGCTAAAATATCCCCTACTGCACTTGCATTCAGTCCATTAGGAGAGTTGTATTTCTCTGAAGGGTATAATGCCAGGATAAGGAAGATCTCGAAGGATGGTAAAATAATTACAGTTGTTGGCAAAGGTGTACAGGGATATGGTGGCGACAGCATACTGGCAAAGAATTCATTTATATTCACTGCCAATGACCTTGCTTTCGACAAGAAAGGCAACCTTTATTTTGATGAGGAGGATGGATCAATGCATTTCGCAATGGTATTCAAAGTTATATTGGAGCCGGCGGCTGTTAGCGGGATTTCGGGTAATGGGCATATGGACATCGTGCCAAACCCATCAACGGGCATCTTTAATCTTACCAATGATCAGAATTTTTCCGCTGGCCACATTGTCATCAGCAATTATCTAGGGCAGGTGGTTTATCAGCACATGATTATTGGAAACGCTATGACCATAGACCTGGGCGGACAACCAACCGGGATTTATTTTGCACGCATCAGCAATGATAATGGAACTATAATTGAATCAAAAAAGCTCGTTAAACAATAATTAGTAATCAAATCATACAGGTGCCGGTACATAAGTCAATATTACTTGTTACAGCGTTTTTGCTTCTTTTTTCAGGCAGTATCAGCGCTCAGATCATTACAACAGTAGCAGGGGCCTGGGGCGATACCGCATGCGTAGACTGCCCCGCAACAGCTTGCGGATTAGGCTTTCCTTATTTTGTAGCCGCTGGAATCGACAATAGTTTTTACTTCACAGATGGCTCTGAGATTCACAGGGTAAATGATGCTGGAATAATTTCAACCATAGCCGGATCAAACAGCATTAGCGGATACAGCGGAGATAATGGACCTGCTTCTGCTGCAAAGCTTAATACTCCATGGGGACTAGTGATAGATGGCTCAGGCAATTTATATTTTGCAGACGCAGGCAATGCTTGTGTGCGGAAAATAGATACTTCAGGCATCATCACTACTGTAGCCGGTACAGGCGGTACATCGGGATTCGGTGGCGATAATGGCCCGGCAACAGCAGCATTAATGAACTGGCCAACAGGTGTTGCAACAGATAAAAACGGGAACCTTTTCATCTCAGATGAATATGGCCACCACCTCCGCAAAGTGTCTGCTTTGGGCATCATCAGCACTCTGGCTGGCTTAGATTCACCGGGTTTCAGTGGTGATGGCGGGCCTGCTACTGCAGCAGAGATCGACCATCCGGTTGGTATTGCAGTTGACACCGAAGGCAATGTTTTTTTTGCCGACAGCCACAACAACCGTGTAAGAAAAATCAATGTTGCAGGTATTATCACAACAATTGCAGGCTGCGACAGCGGGATAAGTTATGCGGACAATATACCGGCCACCACAGCCCAGCTTGCCTCGCCCATGGGTATAGCTGCAGATAACTACGGCAATGTGTTCATTGCCGACCAATACAATAACCAGATACGCAAAGTAAATGCAGCAGGCATTATTTCCACCGCCGCAGGGTTCGGAATACATGGATTCAGTGGTGATACAGGCCCTGCCAAATATGCATTTCTCGCTGCTCCCTATGATGTTTGCCTGGATAGCCGTGGCGGATTCTATATCACCGATCAGGATAACGGGAGAATCAGGTATGTTAATAACACCCTTGCAACGCCTGAGATAAATGAATGCGGAGCAAAGCTCTCCCTGTATCCTGATCCAAGCTTTGGCAGTTTTACTATTACCATTGAATCTGTAATACCTGAAGATGCATTAGTTACTATTACTAATGTAATGGGGCAGGAAGTGCAGCGATATTATGAGCGTACAAATACAACGATTTCAATTACTCCAGAGGTAGATCAAGGCCTATATTTTGTATCGGCCCATACACACGATGGAGTTGTAACAGAACGCATACTTATAATGAAATAAAAGCAAAAAAAGCTCCCATTCTTATAGGAATGTAATTTCAGTTTATTTTTTCGCTTTTCTCAACATACCTTGCTGGAAATTGACCATAAATCCTGTACTCCACGTTGTAAGATAATTCCTGGCTCCTGCTTCCACAAAATAACTGATGCTTAGCGGTCCCTGTATATCCCAGCTATGCTCCAGTCCTACACCTGCATATGGCAGTGCGCCACTTGGGTACTCGGTAAAAACAGCATAGATATCCCATTTTTTTTCTGTTTTTTCATCACCCCCTTTATTC
Organism: uncultured Bacteroidota bacterium; assembly: GCA_903904855.1. GTDB lineage: Bacteria > Bacteroidota > Bacteroidia > Chitinophagales > Chitinophagaceae > Nemorincola. The sequence goes on from CAIVEH010000133.1 coordinate 40,363, forward strand.
CTGAAACTGAATTTATAACCCAGCCACTGACCTACTGAATTGTCATTAAAGGTGTACAGGATATAGCCATACAAGTTATCGTTTTCATAGCCGGCATCAAGCGACAGTATATTATAAGTTTGCCATGGATTTAATGTGGATAAGGCATTTTTATCTGTTTGAGCATATGCCCAGTAAGTAAATCCAACATTGAAATTTCCATTATTTTGCTTCAGCCAGTCACCTGCACTACTGCAGCAACATTTTTTTCCACTGCTACCATTTCCAGAGTAGTCGGCTTCTCCCTGACGGCCAACGGTATAACCGTTTGACTGATTGGGTTGATTTATCGTCTGAGACCAAAGACCTGATGATAAAAAAAGGATACCGGATAATGCAATCAGTTTTTTCATTTTACTGGTTTAAATTAATCTTGATTGTAAAAATAAGGAACCTAAGTGATAACGCTTAAACACAAATTAGCCATTGTAATATAAGTTGGCCATTTGAAGGGTTATAGACTGATGTTTTGACACTCATATTGTCATTCGGTGCTGAGTATATGACCCTGGAAAAATGAAGAATATACCTGATTATTCGCGCAGTATGCTTATTCAGTATAGAATCTCTTCTTCATATTGATGATTAATGTATCCGCAGGAATATTTTGCTGCCATTCCTTAAATAGCTCATTTATTTCCAAGCCATATTCATTGGGAGTCTGGGCAAAAGTTTTGCAAAGCACTGGGCTTCGGGTAAAACTGTTGTAAATCCAGTACATCCAGTTATCCCTGTTCTTCTTGTCCTGAAAATATACCTTGTTACTCAGGATACCATCGAAACAATCAATTACCAGGTCGCTTACCGACGTTATTTTATCGTACACCTGCTTTGAAACAATTTCAGATTGAGTGCCTGGATGACGGTTAAGAATAGAATAGCTTTTTGCATCAGCCGAATCCAGAAGCGGGGTTACTGAATCAAAGAAAAACTTTCTCAGATCCGGGCATTCTATAAATACCCTGTCCATTTCGAACGACCAGTTATTCATATTCAGATCAATATTTGATTTTATAGCCTGATCATTTAATTTTAGCGCATCCACATTTACCCTTACCGTATAAATTACTGCAATAAATCCAACCAGGGAAATCAGGATATTAACTGCTTCGAAAAAACTAAGTTTGAAATATTGCCTGAAGGTTTTCTCTTCACCACTTCCAGGGTTATCATTAGCTTTCATAAAAATTGCAGTTTAAGTTAATCTAAGTAACATGCAAACTTTAGTGTATTTTTAATAGCTGATTTTACAATACACTAAAGATTATTTTTGTGAAACAAAAATACATAAGTAGCTATTTTTTCAACTATAGAACAAACTAAAAAGAGCAAAAGCTGACCAGAATCATATCGGATTGCGAGATTTGCCTACCCTTGCTACCATCTTCATTATTTTACAACCCTGTACAGGGATTATTTGTTGCTATTATTGCCCCGGAAACTTTCATTTATCTTTGCCATATAATTTCGGTCGTTACCCTTGACAATAGGTATAACAAATACAGATTCTCGTTACGAAAACTATCCATTCTGGATAGCGGGTAATAACCCTGCCATTACTGTTATTCAATTAACTCCCCTGAATGAAGGAGAGCTTGTAAAATGCCACGGAATTATCCTGAGTGGCGGCATTGATACTCACCCCCGGTTTTATAATAATGAACTACTTGACTACCCTAATGCACCAATAGTATTCAATGAAGCACGGGATGAATTTGAACTGAAGGTTTTTCATTATGCCCTTGAAACCAAACTACCTGTTCTGGCCATTTGCAGGGGAATGCAGCTCGTAAATATTGCCCTCGGTGGCGATCTTATTCAGGATATTGAAGCGGCTGGTAAAAACGATCATCGCCGTCAGGAAGATGTCGATGGTATGCATGATATCAGGGTAGTGGAAAACAGTTTACTACATGAGATTACTTGCGATTACGAGGGTATCATTAACAGCGCCCATCATCAGGCTCTGGGTGCTGTAGCCCCAGAACTGGCAGTAAACGCATGGTCTGTCGATGGTATTGCAGAAGGGGCAGAATGGAAAGATAAAGCGGGCAAACCTTTTATGCTATGTGTGCAGTGGCACCCCGAAAGGCTGGCCATATTGCAGCCGGAAAATCCATTTACAAAGAACATCAGAAAAAAATTCCTGGAAGCCGTAAATATTGGCTCCCAGGAAATATAATAATTAATACAGTTTGCTATTCGTCTAGTGATGTTTATTAAATAAAGTACACCATATTGCGAAGTTATTTTTCTTTTTTATGAGGCGTAAAATCTGCGAATAGTATACTATTTAAAGACTTTTACAACGAAGTAAAAAGGAAAAAGAACAAGTAAGATGGTGTACTTTATTTAATCAACATCAC
>CAIVEH010000134.1 GCA_903904855.1 uncultured Bacteroidota bacterium
CTGAAAGAATGATTACGGATAAAAGATATTTTCGCATGGACATTATTTATGAAGGCAATTAAATAGTTCTGATTTATCCCTATCACCAAATCATGCATCCCATTACCGGCAATAGCCAGTGTACTAAAGCTCTCCTCCGGGAGTTTGTATATTGCGGTTATGCCGGTACCACAAAAAACCAATGGTGCCCATTAACACCAACGGCAAAAAGGCCAGATAAATAATACCACCGTTCAGCCCTCTTGCACTTTTTTCATCAAGGCCTGCAGCCGTCTTTGTGCAAACACTACAGCCCTGCGCCAACGCCTGCTGCACCAGATTCAAAAGCAAAAAAACAAACATAACCAACTTCTTCATAAACTACTATAAGACACTCTACTTTATACTTACAAACGATGACTCGCAGACTAACTACCAATGACCCGCGAACTTTCGACTTTCGACTAAATACTTTAGACTAAATAAAAAGGACTGATCAGCAAATATACCAATACCCCGGTAATACTAACATAGAGCCATAATGGCCATGTATATCTTGCTAGCATTTTATGTTTTGCATAATCACCGCTCAGCGACCGGTATGCTGTAAACAATATAAACGGCAAAATAATGGTTGCCAATGCAATATGTGTTATCAGTATAAAAAAATAGACGGTCCGAACCCAGTCGTGGGCGCCACCGTATTTTGTTTCGGAAGCAAGCAGGTGATGGCCGATATAAGAAAGCAGGAATAATACAGACAGCACTATAGCCACCAGCATCAGTTGTTTGTGCAACACAAACTTCTTGTTCTTTACGGCAATAAATGCCGCTACCAGCAAAAGAGAAACCGTACCATTAACTATTGCATTGAACAGTGCCAGCAAATGCACATTGAACCCCAGGTTCACATTCTGGAACAGCTTTACATTAGTTAAGAAAACAACAGCCCCACATATAACCGCCGAAACCGCCCATATATATATTGCCGCCTTCTTATCATTCCTCTGCAATACCGGATTCAACTCACCCATAGTATAAATTAAAATTAAAAATTAAACCGAACATCAAAATCCACAAACATCTACTTCCAAAATGACCAATCAACTTATCAACTTATAAACCAGTCAACTTATCAACAAGTCAACCTATCAACAAGTCAACCATTTCACTTCTTACCCTTTGCGTGTTTCCATTCCATGGTCAGCAGCACAATATCATCTGCGCACTTTCTTACCGAAGTATCGTTGAGGCCGTTGTAATAACCTCTCACAAACCTGTCTTTATCCAGGAGGGTGATCTGCTCTGTATGAATAAAATCTTCTGCACTGCCATCGCCGGGGCCAACCGTCAGGTGCAACTCGTTACGTGCGAAATTATAAATTGTCTTCTTATCTCCGGTCAGAAACCACCAATGATCATGGTTTGCTCCATACCTGTCGGCATAGGCACGCATGGCCTGGAAGGAATCCCTGATCGGATCAACGGTAATAGAGATCAACTGCACATCATTTTCAAGTGATGTTTCTTTTTTGGGGTCTTTCTTAAAGCTGGTTTGCAGCATTTTCATGTTCACCGACAGCCTTGGACATATGGAAGGGCAGGTAGTAAAAAAGAAATCAATGACCAGCATCTTTCCTTTAAGGTCATTGTTCAAAGACACCTTCTGTCCAAATTGATTGGTAAGAACCAGGTCGGCAACTTTGTGGTAAACGGTATCCGGTTTCTGGTCGCCTGTCAGTTGGCTGTCTATCTTTTCGATGCCATAATAGCGGGGCATAACTACAACGCCCTTAGACATGTGATTGACTATGAGATAAAAAGATAGCGGTAGCAATACTGCTACCGCTATTCCCATAAAAAACTTTTTATTAGACTGCTTCTCTGCCATTATTTCACAACGTGTTCTATGCTTTGCCTTGCCGGTGACTCATCATTCATACGCAGCCAGAAACCACCGTCTGCAAGGAATGCGATAATAAACCAAATAAATAAGAATAACGGAATTAATACGGTTGCAATGAAATTCTTAAGCTCATCTCCAAGGTGCATGAATACGGATACAATATAGCCGGCCTTGAGTAAAGTAAGCACAAGAAAGAATGTTGCCTTGATTGCAGGATGCAAACGGTAGC
>CAIVEH010000135.1 GCA_903904855.1 uncultured Bacteroidota bacterium
AATCTATCCTCCGTATAAAACACAAACCATTTGCCAAACGAAAATCTGTAGTACACAAACCGAAACTCAAAAAAATGAAACACCTTACAATCAACACTTTACCGACAACTAGCTGCAATGTGGGTTAGGATCGCCTGAATACATCAGCAATAGTACTACGGGGAAATAATCATTTAGTTTTTAAGGTCCTGTGATAATGAACCAGCGAGGGTATTGCAAAAACTATTGCCAGGATACCGCATATACCACCAGCGATAAATGGCATTCCGGGAAACTCAAACAGGGCATTCTTCCCTGTAAACAACACAAATAGATTATTCATAAGCACCGGGCCAATAAAGGCGGTTATTCCGGTAAGGCTGCTTAAGGCGCCCATCAGTTCACCCTGTTCATTATCAGGTACCTGGTTCGACATAATTCCCTGCATTGCTGGTCCTCCTATGCCTCCAAGACAATAGGGCAGCAGAAATAAAAACATCATCCAGCCCTGACCGGCAAATGCAAACAAAAACATACCCAGAGCGTAAAACGTCAACCCTGCAAAAACCGAATTTTTTTCACCAAGCCAGGGAATTGTTATCCTGATCAACCCACCTTGTACTATGGCTACAAGCAAACCTACCACCGACAGCGAAAGACCTACTGTGAGTGAACTCCAGTTGAATTTGTATATGGTATAATAGCTCCAGTTTGATTGCAGTGCATGTGCGCCAAGATTTAAAAGAAAATAGGATACAGACAGGCCAATGAGTACTTTGTATTTCCGCAATTGCTTCATGGTTCCGAACGGATTTGCCCGTTTTATATCAAATGCTCTCCTGTTTTCCGGTAACAGCGACTCAGGCAATACAAAATAGCCATAGATAAAATTGAGCAGACTGAATGCTGCTGCCACAATAAATGATAAACGGACCGACCAATCGAAAGAAGAATTATTAGCCATGTGCTTGCCTATCTCACTGCACAACCCGCCTATAGAAGGACCAATAATAAAACCCAATCCAAAAGCGACGCCAACCATACCGAAATTTTGTGCCCGTTTATCAGGTGTGCTGATATCAGCTATGTATGCCGAGGCAGTTGTATAGCTGGCGCCCGTGATGCCGGCAATCAACCGTCCGATAAACAGCAGCTTAATGGTTGGTGAAAAAGCCTGAAAAATATAATCAATACCAAGTCCAAGCAAAGCAAACAACAATATGGGCCGGCGGCCATACCTGTCGCTTAAAGAACCAATAACGGGTGAAAATACAAACATCATTATGGCATAGGCAAAAGTGAGCCAGCTGCCATACTTTGCCGCTACAGTAATATCGCCACCAGTAAGTTGTTTGATAAGAGCCGGCAAAACCGGAATAATTATACCAATACCAATAATGTCGATAAGTATAGTTATAAAAATAAAACTCAGGGCCGGAGTACGTTTATTTGTGACCATTTTTGGTAGGGTAATTCAAGGTAATAATTGGCTAAATTAAGTTATTATTTGTCTGATGAAATTATATTCATTTTCAGAAATTTACTTCAGGTCTTTTGGTTGGATTTGACAACTTTTCAAAAGTTCTGATCTTGGGATGCACAGTAGCCTGCAAATTCGATAATTATTATCTTTTTTATGAGAAAAATGTCGGATACACGTTAATTTATTACTTGTCGCTAACAATATTTTCTGTTTTATGGTCTAAAAGAACTTCCTTATTCTGAACGCTTTATTTTTCTGGTAAAAGACAGCATCTAAATAGTGGCAAAATAAAAATTATGTACTGAACAGCAGAATTTTTATTTTGGTTTATTGAGCAGCCCCTTGGTTTTAGTAGCTTTAAAATACTTCATTACAGATAAGCCGAAAAAAGTTACTGAGCTTCCCGATTGAAGTCCGCTGTAATAGTACTGCCCGAAGTAAATATTAATGTGGATCAGATCAGAATAACTGTATTCAATACCTGAGGTAACTTCTGTTACAAAATTCTCTTTGGCATTAATTATGAAGCCCACACCTGGTGTAAGGGTATTTGTAAATTTTCCCTGCTGAAATACATTGAGATTGGGCCGGATCTCCATATATACCGTAGTATCTCTGCCTATTACTTTGGCCATGCTTGTTTTACCAATATCTAATCCCAGGCTGAACACATCCCATTGCCGGCCTACTTCGAAAGAAATGTTGGACTTATCGGCTATTGTACCCGGAGTATTGGTAAGGCTGGGCACAAGCGAAATGTAGGTTTGGGCCTGAATACCCATACCTGATAATAAACAAATGCATAGCAACAATAAGCGCATCTACCTGGTTTTAGCGGGTTAAAAATCAATAAAGATAATAGTTCTGCCATTATTATTTCTTCACTACCCTCCTCAGGTCTATAATGTTCATGGGGTTGCTGCGAAAGCCGGTAATGTTGTTCTGGGTGAAGTGAAGAAGCTTTTCGTAGTAGAGGGGTATGATGGGGGCATAGCTCATGGCAAGACTGTCCATTTGACGGTACAGGCGCCAGCGTATGGTGTCGGGAAGGTTAAGGCTTTGGTCGTACCATTGGTCAAAGGTAGCATTGCTGAACCGGGTATAGTTTGGCGGGGCGGGAAAGCTGCTGTTGAAGAAAACCATGTAGGTTTCGGCATCCGGATAATCGGCCAGCCACTGTGCACGAAACATGATGGCCTTTGAGCCACTCATCTGCTGCTTTAGCACATTGGCCTGTATCAGTTCCAGGTTCATGGTGATACCCACTTCTTTCAATTCGCTGGCTATGAAGTTTACTATATCTTCATAATTGGTGGGAACCATTATTTTTAATGGCTTGAGTCCTTTTCCGTTGGGATAGCCAGCCTGAGCCAGGAGCTGCAGCGCTTTTGCCGGGTTATAATCATACCCATAGCCGGCATTTTCGTCAAAGCCGGGCATACCAGCGGGTATAAAGCCTTTGGTGGCTGGGAGGCCCATACCGTTCTTAAAATAAGTAACGATCTTCTGCCGGTTGATGGCGTAATTGATAGCCCGCCTTACAAGCGGGTTTCCGGTAGGTTCCCCTTTCATTGCAGGGCTGGCAGTATCGGTGAGGAAACCTATGTACTCAGTATTGAGGTAAGTGCTTTTCTCCATCCTGAAGCGGCTGGCAAATTCCGGTTTCAGGGTGCCGTTTTTGGATAGAATAAGGTCTTTGGACGATCCGTCAACCCCGTTTACAAAGTCTATTTTTCCTTGCATAAACAGCAGAAATTCGGAAGCCTTACTGTCGACAAATGACACCTGAACCGCATCGAGATATGGTAAGCGCTGCCCTGTGGAGTCATGCTCCCAGTAATGAGGGTTGCGTAGCAGATCTAGTGCATTGCCTTCGTCCCAGTACTCAAACATAAAGGGCCCAGTGCCGCAGGGATGGCTTCTGAAATCCTTGCCCCAGTGATCGGCCACCTCATGAGGCACGATATTGCAGTAAGACATACTGAGTATTTCGGGCAGGGGCCTGAAAGGTGTTTTGAGTTTTATCTGCACAGTTGTATCATCAATTGCAGTAAACGGATTGCCTGAGGCTACGTGGCCATTAAATATCCATGCACCAGGCGATGCAGTGCGGGGATCGATGAGGCGATGAAAACTATACACCACATCGGCAGCTACCATCTTCCGGCCTTTACCATCTTGGAAAAGCGGGTTGTCGTGAAAAAAAACATCGTTGCGCAGATGAAAGGTATATTCCAGGCCATCGGCATTCACATCCCAGCTCCGTGCCAGTGAGGGCTGTGTGTGCAGTTGTTCATCGGTCTCCACCAGGGTATTATAAATCATGTGGCCGATCCACATCATATTCAGGTCTTTGGCAAACGCCGGGTCCAGCGACTCTAAATAGCCTGTGGATATGTTGAGGTGAAAAACCTTCTTCCCTTCTCCGTCATTTCTAAGGTTGCAGGATGCCGGAATGATTAAAAGAAAGAAGCTAAATGCAACTAAATTAAATGCCTTGCTTATCCGTTGTCTCTGATGCTTATTGGATTTCATATTCACCTGCATCAATAACTACGGTTTTCTGGTCCCAGACTTTTTGCATGTCATCAAACACTTTAACATAATAGGTGCCCTGAGGGTCACGCCTCGGGTCGAATTCAACCTTTACTGTATAACCCAGTTTGTCAATAATCTGATCGGCTTCAATGTTTTTATAAACGCTTCCGTTCTTATTGAAAACCACCAGGTGCATATTCCGGAAACCATCACTTGCCGACCAGTGCATTTGTGCATAAAGCTTGGTTTGTTTGCGGGAAATAACTGCCTGGCCCGGCCTGTTTTCTATTTTGTATTGTATAAAATAATCCGGCATTTTCATCTTCATTATACCGGCGATATACTTTGCAAAATCCTCCGATTCGCGGGGGTAATCGTAGGAGTAGATAGCTGCTAAGCTGTGATGATTGGTGAAAAACCATACTCCATTCTGAGCCAGGCGTATGGGTATATTATTGGCCAGAACATATTTCAGGGTCCGTACAAGGTTGCTGTCGCCTATTTTCAGGAAGTGATAATTCTGTTTGGGAAACGGGCAATGGGCATAGCTCTTGCCGCAAAAGGTCTGAAGCGAAATATCAGATGTCTTATCAGGGGTCAGATCTATATGCTCATTTCCCAGCACTACAAGATCCTGGTAGGAACTATCTTCCGGCCTGAATATCAGTCCGGGCTGAATATCTACTTTCAGGGAATCGCGGGAGTTGTTGGTCAGTTGCAGCGTCAGGCTTTTATCGCAATAGCCGCCTGTGGAAACCGCTTTTACGGTAATGATCTTTGATGTCATTCCCTTCAGCAGGGAAATATGTTTTTCCAATGCAAAGCCGTTTGTTGCCAGGTTACTGAAAAAACATAATAATAACAGAAATCTGGCTGAGTGGTTACAGTTCATAATCAGTGGTATTAATTTATAAATGTAAGATATAAATGAATAGGAAGGTATACCTGCGGTGCTAAATATGTTATAAAAGTTTATTTTCGGGCCAATGGATTTTAGATCTGCAATTCAAATAGTCCCCGCTTCAATCTTAAAATCAACTAAATTCGCACCCTGATGAATCTGGAAGTGTTGCAGGGTTTGTACCAAAATGATATCCGCTTAAAACAAATTGCGGCGGGGATCACTTTGCCCGGACACAAGCTAAGGGTATACCTGGATAACCTGCGCGGCTCTGCTATTAACTTTGTTGCCGCCGCACTTTGGCAGAATACCGACTCCAATCATGTCTTCATTCTTAATGATAAAGAGGAGGCCGCTTATTTCCATAACGATATAGAACACCTCACAAAGGGGCTGGATATCTTCTTCTTTCCTGATTCTTTTAAGCGTACCGGTTACTTCAATGAACTGAACAGCAGCCATGTGATGCTGCGCACAGAGGCACTGACCAAGTTCACTGGTAAGAAGATCAGTAAAAAAGTACTGGTAACCTACCCGGAAGCATTGTTTGAACGGGTTGTGAATCCGTCTTCACTTACTGATAATATGATCAGTATTAAAGTGGGAGAGACTCTTGAGGTGGATGCAATGCTCGACAGATTTGTTTCATTGGGTTTTCGTCGGGAAGACTTTGTATATGAACCTGGGCAGTTTGCCATGAGGGGTGGAATACTGGATATTTACTCCTTCGGTAATGAACACCCCTACCGAATAGAACTTTTTGATACAGAAGTAGACAGTATAAGGATTTTCAACCCGGAGACACAGTTATCTGAGCGCAAGCTGCTGCTGGTAAATATTCTGCCCAACATAGAGACCAGGTTTGATACTTCAGAAAAAATATCACTGCTCGATTACCTGCCTGAAAATACAGTAATATGGGCTAAAGACCTTTCCGTCACCCTTGGTCGACTGGCAAAAATGGCCGCCGACCTGCCCGATAAAATGGAACTGGGCCAGGTAGCTATAGATCATGAGGAGGAAATGCTGAAGGAGATATCTAAGGCTGATTTTGAAACAGGCACCGACTGGCAGGAGAAAATAAAAAACAGGCACCTGATTGAGTGGTACAATCACTCGCTGGCAAAGATCACCGGCGATGAAATTGATGCTACTTTCTTGTTTGCTACTGATGAACAGCCTGTTTTCAACCGGCAGTTCAATATGCTGATCAGCGATCTGCAGAAGCGGATAGCAGAGAAATATGTAGCCTATATTTTTGCAGAGAACCCCAAGCAACTGGAGCGGCTGAGGAGCATATTCGATGATGTGAATGCCAATGTACTTTTTGTACCGGTACCTACATCCATCAGTAAAGGGTTTATAGATCATGACAAGAAAGTAATCTGCTATACCGATCACCAGATATTTCAGCGGTATCATAAGTACAATGTTAAGCAAGCCTACTCGAAAGGCAAGGCACTTACATTGCGTGCACTTCGTGAACTGACACCGGGTGATTATGTAACGCATATCGATCATGGAGTGGGCGTATATAGCGGACTTCAGAAGATAGATGTGAATGGCAGTATGCAGGAAGCCATACGCATCATCTACAAAGACAATGATGTGCTGTATGTGAATATCAATTCACTGCACAAAATAAGCAAGTATACAGGCAAGGAAGGCACTGTGCCGCGTGTGAATAAGCTGGGCAGCGATGCATGGCAGAAACTGAAGAACAAGACCAAGAAACAGGTTAAAGACATTGCAGCCGACCTTATAAAGCTGTATGCCAAACGTAAAGCTTCGCAGGGTTTTGCGTTCTCACCAGATAGTTATTTGCAGACCGAACTGGAGGCATCTTTCTTTTATGAAGATACTCCAGACCAGGGTAAGGCTACTGCCGATGTGAAGCGGGATATGGAATCACCGGCCCCAATGGACCGCCTGATATGCGGCGATGTGGGCTTCGGTAAAACCGAAATAGCGGTGCGTGCTGCCTTTAAAGCCGTAGCCGACAGCAAGCAGGCTGCAATACTGGTGCCTACTACCATATTGGCATTTCAGCACTACAATACATTTATGGATCGGCTGAAGGATTTTCCGTGTAATGTGGATTATGTGAACAGGTTCCGTAGTGCGAAGGAAAAGAAAGAGATCTTTAAGAAACTTGAAGAAGGTAAGATTGATATTGTAATAGGCACCCATGGCCTGTTGGGCAAAGAAGTAAAGTTTAAAGACCTGGGCATACTGATCATTGATGAGGAGCAAAAGTTTGGAGTAGGTTCAAAAGAAAAACTCAGGGAATTAAAGGCAAGTGTGGATACGCTTACGCTTACAGCTACGCCTATACCCCGCACCTTGCAGTTCTCACTGATGAATGCCCGCGACCTCAGCATTATCAACACACCGCCGCCTAACAGGCAACCGGTGCATACCGAAGTGATGGTGTTTGATGAGTATGCCATAAGGGATGCAATTTATTATGAAGCAGAAAGAGGCGGGCAGGTATTCTTTGTGCATAACAGGGTTCAAAGTTTGCCTGAAATGGCAGGGCTGTTAAGGAACATTTGTCCAGACCTGCATATTGGTATGGCACACGGACAAATGGAGGGCCACCAACTGGAAGATGCTTTGTATAAGTTTATCAACAAAGAATATGATGTGCTCTGCTGTACCAATATTGTAGAGAGCGGAGTGGATATTGCCAATGCCAATACCATCATCATAAATAATGCTCACCAATTCGGCCTCAGCGACCTGCACCAGCTCAGGGGTCGTGTGGGCCGCAGCAATAAAAAGGCATTTGCTTATCTGGTAGCCCCACCTATGAGCCTGTTGCCTGGCGACAGCCGCAAACGCCTGCAGACACTGGAACAATTCAACGAACTGGGCAGCGGTTTCCAGATAGCTATGCGCGACCTGGATATACGTGGAGCCGGGAATCTACTGGGTGGCGAGCAGAGCGGTTTTATTGCGGAAATAGGATTTGAGATGTACCAGAAAATTCTCGCAGAGGCTATGCGTGAGTTGAAGACAACGGATTTCAAAAATGTGTTCAAAGATGAACTGGACCGCAAGAAAGATTATGTAAGCGATTGCACAATAGATACCGACCTTGAAATACTGATACCCGACAGCTACATAGAAAATATAACCGAGCGCCTCTCCATATATACACAGCTCGATGATATAGAGACTGAGGAGGAGATGAACAAATTTGCACTGGAGCTACAGGACCGTTTCGGACCTATACCTGCACAAGTAGAAGATTTGTTTACAACCTTGCGTTGCAGGCAGATAGCTTGCGAACTTGGCTTTGAAAAACTGATTTTGAAGAACCGCCAGATGCGCCTATATTTCGTCAGCAATCCCGATTCACCTTATTTTGAATCAGACACCTTCAACCACATACTGAAGTACATACAAACCCAGACCAAAAACGCCCGCCTGAAACAGGTAGGTAAGAATTTCCTGCTGGTTGTTGAGAACATTAAAAAAATGAAGGATGTGCTTTGGTTTCTGGAAGGAATGATGGTGAAGGAAAAGATGGTATGAATTTGAGACATAATTATTAAAAAGCTGTAGTTTTAAGCTTCACTCTTATTCTCAAGATAAACTTTATGAAAAGACTGTTCCCTTTATTGTTCAGCTCAATATACTCTGTTCATTGCATTGCCCAGGATATTGCACTGGTTACCCCCAGAAACGATGCGCCAGCTTTTAAATTTGAAACAACCGCTCCGGATGGTGCAAAACACAGGCAATCCGCATTAGGCAGCGCAGGCACTTATTGCATGTTGGGTGGTGTGGTTGCTGTAGTGGGTGGATACATAGTAGTGAAAAGTGCCACAAAAACATATGGCCCGTTCACAATAACGGATCAATCGAAAGTGAACACCGGCAGGGATATCGAAATTGCAGGAGGAGTGATTTTTACTGCCGGTTTAATTATGGTTATTGTAAATGCCACTGACCATCCTGCAAAGCGGGAGTCCGCTTTACATATTATTGCACCTAAAAGCAATGAGTTAGGGATTGCCTATGATTTTTGATGCCAAAAGCTGCAATAAGAATTAGGATGTGTTGTGGTTTATGTTCAGGAAAAATAGAAAAACTGTAATAAAATTATTTTTTGAAATACAAAAGCCGGGCATTACCCCAGCTTTTGTATTTCTTATTTCGGTTAAAATTTAATATCCTGATGGCGTAACACTAACCGCCTGGTCTGGCCCCGGATTTAAAATAGATGCAGGAGCAAACAGCACATTCATTCTGTCGGCAAGATTTGTAAGAATTATGTTATAGAGTGTTGTATTGCTGACGGATGAGATTAAAATCGCCCCATCGGTAATTGTTGCTCCATTAAGTAGTTCAAATGTTATGCCCTGATTGATATGGGCCATATCCAGATAAATCGTAGATAAATACCTGGCTCCCGCAGTCATTGTAACGTTATCAAGCCATACGCTTTTCAGCTGAATTTCATCATCAATAATTAACTCAACTGGTATTTCACGGTTATATTGGTTTATAGTCGACCCATAAAGAAACAGGGAATGCGGCCTGCCACCAGGCTTTATGGTAACGATAACAGAGGCATTATTATAAAACGAAGGAGTAACACTTACATTTCCGAGGTTCATGGTCTGGAATAACAGATCATTGTAATTGATAGTTGTTGTGAATTCTTTAAGCTTTAAGGCATTACCCACTATATGTGTGCCATCAAATGCTATACTGCTTGCAGAAACGTAACCCGAATTCCATAATAAAACAGAGTTTGCAGGTTGAGGTACTGTAACCAGATGATAATTCACATTTGCATTAACTAATTTGGCATCAACAGCAGTGGCCATGAATGCACTGTCTTTTTTGCAGCCACATAATAAAATAAAGCTTAGAAAAGCAACCGCGGATAGTATTTTAACCTGTTTCATAACATTGTATTTATTCATTAACTTATATCCAAAATTACGCTCATTATTAAGCCCTTGAATTGACTGCCGTCAATGCGCCTGTTGAACTTAATCAGTCATAGTACTACACTTGTCTGGTCACTTTATCTTTTTATTCCTGAATTGGATTCTAACTAAAATCAATAATTAAGGCAGACACTTGCTATATTAAAACTGGCCAATTGCGGGGCTAAGCAAAAATTAAAATTCACAAGAGTTTGGAGGAATGAACTATTAATCGTAATATTGCAATGTAATATGGGAGCAACTAAAACAGATTTATTTACTAAAAAGCAGAACGAACTGGCTACTATGGCTAAAGCAATAGGCCATCCTGCCCGCATTGCTATCCTGCAGCAACTCATCAAAACCAATGCCTGTATATGTGGTGAACTGGTTGAAGATTTAGGCCTTGCACAACCAACTATTTCTCAGCATCTGAAAGAACTGAAAAATGCCGGTATAATTCAGGGCACGGTAGAAGGCACCAGTGTTTGCTACTGCATCAACCCTAAAGTTTGGAAACAATACCAACGCATTTTTTCAGAGTTCTTTGTTGAAGTGAACGTGATTGAAAACAGCAAATGTTGTTGATTTTTTTGAAAATAATTAATGTGATATTGCAATAAACAAATTGATTTTCATTACTAAAATTTAAAATCAAAATTATGAGCACAGAACAGGAGTTGAAAGAAATAGTAAGACAGAAATACAGCGAAATTGCCCTGCAGGACAAAGAGAGCAATATGAGTTCGTGTTGCGGCTCAGGTGGCTGCAGTACAGAGGTATACAACATCATGAGCGAGGACTATACCAAATTGGAAGGATATAACGCTGATGCAGACTTAGGTTTAGGCTGTGGCCTCCCTACTCAATTTGCCATGATCAAGCCAGGCGATGTGGTTATAGACCTTGGCAGTGGTGCAGGCAATGATTGCTTCATAGCCCGCTCACAGACCGGGGCAACCGGCAAAGTAATTGGCATTGATTTCACCGATGCCATGATTGAGAAAGCACGGGCAAATGCCGAAAAACTTGGTTTTAATAATGTAGAGTTCCGCTTTGGCGATATTGAGAAGATGCCGGTAACTGCTGGTGCAGCTGATGTTGTGGTTAGCAACTGTGTACTGAATCTTGTTCCCAACAAGCGTAATGTAATAAAGGAAATTTTCAGGGTATTAAAAACCAATGGCCACTTCAGTATTTCAGATATAGTATTGGAAGGTACATTGCCTGAAAATCTTCAGAAAGCCGCTGAAATGTATGCCGGTTGTGTAAGCGGCGCTATCCAGAAGGATGAATATATGAACCTGATAAAAGAGGCAGGTTTTGATGCCATAACCATCCAGAAGGAGAAGCAGATCATTGTTCCCGATGATATACTCAGCACGTATTTAAGCGCTCAGGAAATTGCCGATTTCAAAAGCAGCGGCACGGGCATATATAGTATCACGGTATTTGCACGTAAACCCAATTGTTGTACTCCAGGCTCTGGTTGCTGTTAATTATATTTACGTTATGCGGAATTATATAGCTGAACTTCTTGGCACATTTGCCCTTGTCTTTTGCGGAACCGGAGCTGTTATTATCGACCAGCTCTATGGTGGCACAATAACACATGCTGGTGTGGCTATTACATTCGGGCTCATTGTTATGAGCATGATCTACAGCCTGGGCAATATATCCGGTGCGCATCTCAACCCGGCCGTAAGTATTGCTTTTACATTGGCTGGTCGCTTTTCGGTAAAGTATTTGCCGGGCTATATTATCAGCCAGTTGGCAGGCGCTTTGCTGGCAAGCCTTACGCTCAAATTAATGTTCCCTGCCAATGTTTTCCTGGGTGCCACTTTGCCTGCAGGCACAGAACTGCAATCATTGATTCTTGAGTTTATCCTCACCTTCTTTTTAATGCTGGTTATCATCAATGTAGCCACCGGCAGTAAGGAGCAGGGCATGTTTGCTGGTCTGGCTATTGGTTCAGTAGTAGCACTTGAAGCCATGTTCGCCGGGCCGGTTTGCGGAGCATCTATGAATCCTGCCCGATCTATTGCCCCGGCTATTGTTTCCGGCCATACCGAACATCTGTGGATATACATTGTAGCGCCTATAGTTGGTGCCGCATTCGCAATTCCGGTATGGAAATACTTAACTGCGCAAGTGCTGAAAAAATAATTTTTATTGTTGCCAATCGTTGTGCCCTTTATATAATAACTTATTGATCTGGTGTGCCTTGTGTTATACTTCGTGCAGTTTGTGGTTAAATTTTCCAGTAACAATTTATTCTGTGTTAAGTGTAACTGCCAATATTAAAATCTAAACAATGAAAATCGCCTTATTCTCCGATATTCACGCCAATCTTCCGGCCCTGGAAGCCTGCCTGGACGATATTGATAAACATAAGCCCGATGCCATCTATTGCCTGGGCGACCTTGTAGGCTACAATATCTGGCCCAATGAAGTCATCAATACCATCAGGAAGCGGTGTATACCCACTATTGCCGGTAACTATGATTTCGGCATAGGCAGGAACAGCGATGAATGCGGCTGTGCCTACAAAACCGATGATGAGAAAGCAATGGGTAAAGTATCTATTTCTTTCACCAATCAGATAACCGGCGAAGAGGAGCGTAAGTACCTCCGCACGCTTCCCGCCCATATCAGGGTTGAGTTTCAGCTAAACGATGATAAGCTGAACCTGCTGCTGGTGCATGGCAGCCCCCGCCGCATAAATGAATACATCTTCGAAGACAGGGACGAAAAAAGCCTGCTCCGCATTATGCACGATGCCGATGCCGACATCTTGTGCTTCGGGCATACGCACAAGCCGTATCACCGCATCCTGGAGCAGACTGGAGAAACTACCCGTTTCCGACATGCCATAAATATCGGTTCGGTCGGCAAACCCAAGGATAACGATACCAGGGGCTGCTATGTTTTGCTGCACATAAATGAGGCAAGTAGTATTACCAATAAAGACTCCATCCAGGTGGAATTTGTCCGGTTCACTTATGACATAGAGAAGGCTGCAAAAGCTATTGAAGCCAGCCCCCTGCCCGATCAATATGCCGATATGCTGCGTAGGGGTTATTAATGGGATTTTGCATTATGTTCACAGCTAATAATTTTCACGGTACATTATAGTGCTCCGTTAAGAGCAACCGCTTTGTAGCAATTACAAATAATAGGAACAATGCTCCATAGGAGCTATCCTTACCGAGCACCATTGGATAGCTCCTATGGAGCAAAACATATTGCACATAATATTTTCTACAAAGCGGTAGCTCCATACGGAGCAGTTAAAAGCAATAGTTTTGATCAATAATTGATCACATAACTCGTGCTTCTCCCCCCTGCCGCTTCCTTTACCAATACCCCGCTATCCATCAACCCCTGTATATCCCTCAGTGCGGTATCCTGGCTGCATTTGGCTATTTTGGCCCATTTCGAGGAAGTCAGTTTGCCCTCAAAGCCATCCAGCAGTTTATTCACCATCAGCCGCTGCCTGGTGTTGAGGGGGGCCCCGGTGTTTTTGTCCCAGAACCGGGTTTTGGCAAGTATAGCTCCCAGTGTTTCGGCGCTTGCAGCCAGCGAATGGTCCAGGCAGTTCAGAAACCACACCAGCCAGCCGGTTATGTCCAGCGTGCCCTTCGAGGTTTCTTCCAGTATCTTGTAGTACTCCTTCCGTTCCTTCATTATCTGCGCGCTCATACTGTAAAACCGTTGCGGGGTGCCATCGGCACGGGCAAGCAGCATATCAGCTATGGCACGGGCTATGCGGCCGTTACCGTCATCAAAGGGGTGTATCGTCACAAACCAGAAATGGGCTATTGCCGATTTAAGAACCGGATCTGTATTGGCCCCGCCATTCAGCCAGGCCAGGAAACTGCTCATTTCCCCTTCCAGCGCCGGTGCCTCAGGCGCTACAAAATGCACCCGCTCGCTGCCCATAGGCCCCGATACTATCTGCATCGGGCCATTTTCATTATCGCGCCAGGCGCCCACAGTTATGGTATGTATGCCGCTCCTGCCTGTCGGGAATAAGGCCGCATGCCAGCCAAAAAGCCGCTCCTGTATCAGCTGCTGGCTGTAGTTTTGTGAGGCATCCACCATCATTTCCACCACACCCTCCACATCCCTGCCTGCAGGTACCTGATTGGCAATATCTATACCCAGCCGCCGGGCCACCGAAGACCGCACCTGGTCGGGATTCAGAAAAACGCCCTCTATTTCGCTGCTCTTCAGCACATCCAGTGTTTGTGTCTGCAACTCAGCCTCAGCCCTTGGCGTAAAACCCAGCGCTTCCATCCGCCCCAGCAGCCTGCCCTGCCGGTTGCGCACCCCGGCAAGTAGCGCCCCAATTTTTTCCAGGTCCCAGGTAAAATGAGGCCAATCGCTTCTTTTATAGATATACATCATTCTCCGCGCTTTATGCGGCGAATATACAACCCATTTTCCGGTTTATCAAATAATCACCGCACATTATGCGGTGAATATGCGCCCTATTCACCGCAAATGACCTCATTAATGTGAGAATGCGGAGATTAAAGGGCATATTTACCGCATAGTGTGCGGAGATTAGAGTGGTTATTCGCCGCACGGAATAATGCAGAATTACTTATTTTCTACCAAGACGGCTAATTCCTGATATGTGTTGCCTGCCTGGCGAAATCGTACTTTCTTTTTGTTTGAAAAAGAAAGTACCAAAGAAAAGCAAATTTTTTTTTCAATCGCTCCGCTGAAAAAAAAGGGCTCTACGACTTGTATCAGCCAGCTTTTATGAACTTCATGGGGCTTTAAATTATTTCTATTTGTGCTACTATGGAGCTTCCTAAATTTATATGGCCTCTTTTCAGTATTATGCTTCACCTCTAAGTCTACGAAACAATTGAGGCCCCATCACATGCTGATCCTTCTTTCTTTGTGGTGCATGGAAAATAAAATGTCCCATTGACTGAGTAAAAAAAAAGCCCCACATCATTATTGATTATCAATGGAATAGAGTGGTAAAATGTCCCACTTTTATCCTGGATGGGTAATTTTATTGTTACAAGCAAATTGCACACCTGCTGAAAAAAATATTTTTGCGCAGGTTTTTGCTGGTTATCATTTAGTTAGCTAATGAAAATTGCACATTTGCCAGGAAAGTGTGCAATTTTGTGTGCAAGAATTTCAGCACGAGGGGCAGTTATAAACTGCCTTGATTGCTCAGACACGTGACCGCTACACACAAAGCCCTACTACAGGCGCCAGGCGGCCCACCGAAAAAGGCTTTTTGTTTGGTTATCCCATTCTCTTAAAAAAAAGCAATGGGATAATGGGAAACGCTGAAACCCTTGCTGGTAGGTAATATAAATTAATTTTCGATTATCTCATCTTATCCCATTTTTGCGGGATTGGGAGTTTGGTTTTCGGAATTTGTGAACTTCGCTTCTGTATCTCCAACCCCTGGCACTTTACTTCTTCCTTTAAAAAAGAACAGACTCCTGAAAAGGGCTTTTTGTTTGGTTATCCCATTCTCTTAAAAAAAAGCAATGGGATAATGGTAAACGCTGAAACCAATGCTGGTAGCTAATATAAATTAATTTCTGATTATCTCATGTTATCCCATTCTTTGCTGGATTGGGAGTTTGGTATTGGGAATTTTTGAATCTCGCTTCTGTATCTGCACTTGTGCTTTACTTCAATCTTGAAAAAAGCAGCCTGCCGAAAAAGGCGTTTTGTTTGGTTATCCCATTCTCCTTAAAAAAAGCAATGGGATAATGGTGATCGCTGAAACCGTTGCTGGTGGCTGATATAAATCTTTTTCCGATTATCTCATCTTATCCCATCTTCCAATCACTGAGAGAAACGGCAGTTATAAACTGCCTAGACTACTTAGACACGTGTCCGCTACGCACAAGGCCAAGCTACAGACACGCGCCAGACAGAAAAATCGGGATAGACTTCCAAGGGAGTGGGTGTTATTGCAAAATAATTAAAAATTAAAAATGTGAAAAAAATGAGTATGTGCTAATTTGAGAAATTGGGGAATGTGATAGCGCGAATTGTTTATATTACTGTAAATAATTTTAGTCTGGTTTAGGGTATAATTGATAGTGATTTTATTGTGGCAACTATATTTATTATGCTTAAGATACTGTTTATCAATTTATGTTATAAATATTTAGTGTATAAAATAGGGTATAATCGGGTATAAAAAGGTATAAAATAGGGTATAATTAGGTATAATTTATACCGAGATTTGGGGGATACTGGCCTCGGATACATCAGGATGCCAAGAAAATTGTTTCATAGTTTAATAAATACTAATTAATCATGAAATTTGGAACAAAGATATAGTGAATGAATGGATATTCCTAATTTTCAGGCATATTTATTTTAGGGGAGTTGGTGTGCCAGTTTCAAACTGGTGAGATTGCTGAGACATAGCTTAAATTTCAGCTTTTAGCCTTCATTGTGTATCCATATATCAGGCAAAGACAGAACTCAAATAGAAGATTGTCTACTTTGTAATCTAATGACCGATTACATTGGATAATTTAATCGGTAAGTTTCTACAAGATTTGCTAGTTCATCGAGTCCGTTTTGCAATTCGGTAAAGTCACCTGCGGTATGTTCTATAAACTCAATATTATAGGCTCTAGTCATTGCTCCTTTAATTGAAAGATGAATATTGTTTTGAACCACTGCATAATGTGGATGCGAGCCGACGGATGCAATATTTGAATTTTCGAGTACTAATTGTATATCTGGATCATTTAAACTATAGCCAATAAATAATAATGTATTAGTGACGAATAGACTATCTAACACCTTATAAAAATTATTATAATTTTTTCGAGCATTAAAAAATTGCGACCTTGTTAAAACCGTTTTTGCAACATCAGAAATTGAACCATGCGCTTTAATTATACATCGTATTGGCGACCTCAAATCCGAAACCAAATAATCCTCATTGTGGTTACATATATTATATCCATCTCTTGACGTACCTGCTTTGCAATAATTATCATATATCTCATCAAAATTTGTAGTAACAACAATTTTGGGATCAATCTTTAGAACAGCTTCATGTATTTTAGAAGGTTTAAAATTTGGTCTCTGAAAAGTAGCTCTCAAATAATCGGTATAATTTGCCACAGATATATCTTTAAGAATTATTTCTGCCGCATCTAAATATTTTTCTTTAGT
The DNA here is from genome assembly GCA_903904855.1 of uncultured Bacteroidota bacterium. Taxonomy (GTDB): domain Bacteria; phylum Bacteroidota; class Bacteroidia; order Chitinophagales; family Chitinophagaceae; genus Nemorincola. The sequence continues at coordinate 17,033 of CAIVEH010000135.1, forward strand.
AATTAAATCACTTATTACATGTACATCACGATCTGAATTCATTATATTAATAAGCCCCTCTAAAAATTGAGACCAGGTGGGTGGTCTCGTGACACCATCAGCCGATAAACAACCTGCAGATGCCCCAGCACCCAAAAAAATAATACATCTTCGCCCTGCTAACTCTTTGATTAATGCGTTTGGCCAGGTCATTTTCTAATAGTTAAAAGGTTATTAGTGAGGTTATTTGAAATCTTATCTATTAGTGTTCTGTATTGTTCTAGTTGTTTATATTGTGGACCAACTAATCCATCAGAAGTCTTTAAACTTAAAATCGGACTAGCAGCTGATTGGCCTAAAGGTATCAAACTATATAAATGTGGAACATCTCCTAATTTCAAACTATTCACATCAAGCTTTACATCAGCAAATTTTTGTAATGAATGCAAAACCTCGTTTGGTACAGCATTGATAATTTCTTCATATGCCTGAGTCGCCCTTCTAATTCCGTCAATAGTCTTAGTAATATATTGCTGTACAGTATAGCCTAGATATCCATTTTTTATTGGCAAAATAGTTGGTATTTTATATTCTTCTAATCTTCCTGGTGATTTTTTTTCTGCTGTTTTTACAGCATTTTCATAAAAACTTAACCATGAGTCAAGCCATGCAGAAATATTTCTTACACCAAGGATGCTAAAAATATCTGAACCCATTGGAGTTAAAAAGTATGTACAACCAATTAAAACAGACCTATTTATTGAGCCTAGACTCGGCCCTAAATCAAAAAATATGAAGTCATACCGATCTTCAAGTAATTGACATAGCTGTGTATTCCAATTTGATTTTCTAAAGCCTCCGGTATCCCCACTTACCAATTGTTGCCAAGACTCACTTAGTTTATCCTCAATTATAGAAAGTTTTGGATGACCTGCAATTAAATCCACGCCAAATCTGTTTTTACTATGTATAATCGGTTTGATATCATTTAATATATTGGAATCACCATCTTCAATGGGTTGCAATATGTTGTTAATTGTTGTATTATGTTTGTGCTTATCTTCCTCCCAATACAAATCAGCAGCAAACTCAACGCCCATTATTAATTGTGTAGCATTGCACTGTGGATCACAATCAACAACTAAGACCTTTTGACCCAATTCTTTAGCAAAATGGGAAGCTAAATTGCACGTAAGTGTTGTTTTCCCAACACCACCTTTATTATTGAACATTGCTATAGTAACCATTATAATTTTTTTTATTCTAGATGACTGATTTTCTTTTTTTAATTTAAGTTTTTTCTATTAAAACAATATTATATTTTCCTCTTCCCGATTGATGGAATCCTTAATAAATAAAATAACGAGAACTTTAGAAATATGAATAAGTAAAGTCGATTAAATAAAGTACACCAAAATATTTTGTAATATTGTAAAACTAAAGGGTTTTACAATGAGAGATT
>CAIVEH010000136.1 GCA_903904855.1 uncultured Bacteroidota bacterium
AGGAGGCCCTTAAATCGGACAGGTTTGTTAATGAGCAACAAAAGGTTACGCTCAATATACTCTATACTGCCTACTGGTTGCGTTCTAATTTTGCAGCAGCGCTTAAGCCTCTGGATCTCAGCATGGAGCAAAATAATGTGTTGCGCATCCTTAAGGGTATGCATCCTGAGGCAATGTGTGTGAAGGATATTGGTGTGCGTATGATTGAAAAAAGCTCAAACGTGCCCCGGATCATAGATAAGCTGGTGGAAAAAAAACTGGTAAAAAGATCTAATTCAGGAAAGGATAAAAGAGAAACAATTGTAACGCTGACTGAAAAAGGAATAAATCAGTTGATAGCCGCAAAACAACTTTTGGATAATGTTACAGAAAATATTACCCGGCTAAATGCTGAAGATGCAGAACAGCTCAATGAATTGTTGGAAAAAATGCGCGGCTAAGATTTAAGCTCAGTTATGGCTGATCAATCGGTTTCTTATACACATCAGACCGCACTATTTCCATGATACGTTCGGGATGGGCACAATCGGTAAAACCAAATTTACGGTAAAGCCAGTGTGTACCTATAGTTGCCAGCCTGATACAGCGCAGGCTTTTTACCCAATCCTGATCCATTAAGATTTCCATCATTTTCTTGCTGATGCCACTGCCACGGTAGGGTTCGGTAACAAAAACATCGGCAAGATAAGCAAAGGTGGCATAGTCGGTTATAAGTCGTGCATAGGCTATCTGCCTCTCATCGGAAATGGCCCCGATGCAGAAAGAGTTTTCGAATGCCCTGCTGACGGTTTCAAAAGGAATTTCTTTACACCAATAAGCTTCAGTAGAAAGCCAGTAATGAATGTCATTTACTTTCATCAGGCTTTTATCTGTTGTAATAGTAAAGCCTTTATAGCTTAAATTAACATGCTCCATAGATTGAAGGGATAATGCTGTAATTCTTTCAACAATTGTTTAAATGTTGGAGTAACAAGACAGCTGTTGTCTTTTTACTAATCAGAAACGATAGTAAAGTATAAATAGTAATAAACTCTGCCCTGCTATTGAATAAAATTTCAAAGCAGGGCAGAGTATCCGATTTAACTGTTAAGGTGAATTATATTATTCCATCCATGGGCATCAGGCGCAATTCCTTTCCTGATATCAAGGAGTGCTTTCTGCAACTTAAACATAATGGCATCGGGCCCGGTGTAGCAGCTATACTCTTTATGGCCTATGGCTATTGTAGCAATAGGCGCAACAACAGCGGCAGTACCGGCTCCGAAGGCTTCAATGCGTTTGCCTGCTTCAAAGCCATCAACCAGTTCGTGGTAGCTGAGCTGACGGACATCAACTGTAATGCCTTTATCCCTGGCTATGGCGAGTAGTGAATCGCGGGTAACGCCATCAAGTATGGTGCCTGAAAGTTCTGGTGTTATGAGAACATTATCTATTACGAACATGGCATTCATAGTACCCGATTCCTCAATGAATTCATTATGAATGCTGTCGGTCCATAGCACCTGGTCGTAACCGGCCTCTTTGGCAAGACTGGTAGGGTAGAAGGCGCCTCCATAGTTGCCACCACATTTGGCAGTGCCTGTGCCACCAGCAGCCGAGCGCACAAAGGTGGTTTCTATCTTCACCTTCAGAGGCTGTGTATAATATTGAAATGCCGGGGAGCAAACTACCATAAACAGGTATTCATCTGAAACCTTCACACCTATTCGGTCTTCGGTAGCAATCATAAACGGACGTATATAAAGGCTGCCATCTGCATCTTTTGGAACCCAATCTGAGTCAAGCGAAACGAGTTCTTTTATTGCATTCATGAAAAGTTTCTTTGGAACGGGTGGCATACACATCCTGTGGAGTGATTTTATGAAACGGTCGTAATGCTTATCCATACGGAATACATTGATGCTGCCATCTTCCATCGAAAAGGCTTTCATGCCTTCAAAAACCGTTTGTCCGTAATGAAGGCACAGAGTGAGCGGACTAATGGTAAGATCATGAAAGGGTACAACCTGGGGGTGATGCCATTCACCGTTTTTATATTCGGCCATAAACATGTGCTCTGTTGGCACTTTACCAAAAGGTAAAGACTTAGTGTCGGTAACTTTTCTTTCGGCCTGGGCGGTAACTGAAATAGTGTGTTCCATTCAATTTTATTTTTAGTTGTTTATGATTCAGCCGGGACACTTTCAGGAAATGCCAGGGCAATTTTAGACTGATTAGTATTTAATAAGAGTTTTGCTTGTTTTCTGTAGCCTTTGTTTACGAGGTATACACTGATGACGATAGTGATAAAAGCCATAGCGGTATATTTATTTAACTGTTCGCCAAGGATAAAAAATCCGGCAACTATGGCTATAAGCGGATTGACATAGGCATAAAGGGTCGCCACGCCCACAGGCAAGGCGCTAAGAGCATACATATAAGCGGCATAGGCCAGGGCAGAACCAAAAACAATAAGGTAGATGAGCGCAAGTAATCCGCTGGTATTCCACAGCTCTAAGCCATTATAGTTTTCGAGGGCAGGGCTGGCTATAAGCATAAACAAGCCACCAAAGAACAACTGCATACCTGAGTTAAGAAATGCATTGAGCGGTGCTGTGTCTTTTTTGTTGATGATACTGCCTAGTGCCCATGCAATAGTGGCAATGATGGTAGCGAATATACCTCCAAGGTAGGCGGGTTTTGTTACCTCGGCCAGGTTGTGTCTGAAAATAAGGGTAACCCCACAAATGCCCAGCAACATGCCTGCGCCAATGGTGAGGTTGAAATGAGATTTCCGGGAAAACGCCAGATTTAACATTACAGCAAACATGGGCATGAGGCTGCATATTAAAGCAGCAACGCCACTGGGGATATATTTCTCACCCCAGGTAACACCCCCATTCCCTATAGACAGCATCAGGAAACCTATAAGCATCTGGCGGAGGATATTGGAAGTTGTAAAGTCTCTCTTCCGGTTGACTGCCAGGGCTCCAGCCATTAGAATAATACCTGCAATCAGTTGTCTTACTCCTGCAAATAAAAATGCCGGATAAGACCTGACTCCTACTCTTATGGCCATATAGGTGGTGCCCCAGACCAGGCAGATAAATACCAGCGAGATGTATGCTTTTGTGTGTTTAGTCATTAAAACAAAAAGTAAGCTATGGCAAAAAGAAAATGAGTCTGGTAATATAACGGCACAAAATTGAGAAATTATTTTAAAACAAAACAGATACAATTTTCGTAATTTTGACCATAACAGTTTGTTTTATGAAAGTATTAAATAAACGTAAGAACGACCATCTTTATCTGCGAACAGCCGAGACCATAGAGCAGCAGATAATGGAAGAGGTATTGAAAATAGGCGATAAATTGCCTTCGGTAAGACTTATGAGCAAAGAGCATTCGATGAGCGTAAGTACTATACTACAGGCATATTACCACCTTGAAGCCAAGGGACTTATTGAGTCGAGGCCACAGTCGGGGTATTATGTGCGGTTCAACCCATCGCGCTTTCCGCATAAGATAGAGAAGAGCAACCCGGCACAGACTATTAAGACGAAAAATGTGGAAGCTATAATAGAACAGGTATATGATGATTTTTCGCTGAAGGGAATAACGAGGTTTTCGCTGAGTGTGCCTGCACCTGAAATTTTACCGCTTGCCAGGCTCAATAAATCGATGATGCAGGCTTTGCGTGAACTGCCTGCCAATAGCACATCTTATGAACAGATACAGGGCAATGACCTGTTGCGCAGGCAGGTAGCAAGGTGGTCGATGCACTGGGGCGGACACCTGAATGCCGGAGACCTGATTACTACATCGGGCTGCATGAATGCAATATCCTATTGCCTGATGGCTCTGACAAAGCCTGGTGATACCATAGTAGTTGAGAGCCCTGTGTACTTTGGTATGCTTCGGTTTGCACAAAGTATAGGACTAAAAGTGCTGGAGTTGCCGACCGACCCTGATACAGGCGTGGACCCTGATGATGTAAAAAAAGCGTTGAACCACCACAATGTAAAAGCCTGTTTTTTTGTCACTAATTTCAGTAATCCTACGGGCTACTGTATGCCTGATGAACAGAAGCAGGCATTGGTGAAATTACTTTCGCGGCATGGTGTTCCGCTGATAGAAGATGATCTGTATGGCGATGTCTATTTTGGCAAGAGCAGGCCCAGATCGTGCAAGTCGTTTGATGAAGAAGGAAATGTGCTGTGGTGCAGTTCGATATCAAAAACTCTGGCGCCCGGTTACAGGGTAGGGTGGGTAGCGCCCGGAAAATATATGGATAAGGTCAAGCGGCTGAAGATGTATCACAGCATAACCAGCGCAACCGCGCAGCAACAGGCTATAGCCAGCTTTCTGGCTACGGGGCATTACGAATCCCATCTGCGGAAACTAAGGCAGACACTCCATTCAAACAGTTTGCAGTTTACCCGGGCAATAGGTGAATATTTCCCTGAAGGGGTAAAACTGTCGAACCCCAAAGGTGGCTTTATATTATGGTTGGAGCTGGATAAAAAGATAGATACCTATGTGCTTTATCAGGAAGCGATGCAGCATAAAATAAGCATTGCTCCCGGTACCATGTTTACACTTCAGGACCGTTACCAGAATTGTATGCGGCTAAGCTATGGTATGGCCTGGACCCCCGAAATAGATAAGGCGCTGAAGAAACTGGGAAATCTGGTGAAGGGGATGATGTAGGAGTAATAATCAGCCTGGTTTATGTGCTATTTTCAGTTGTTCGATTTCCTTCTGGAGCAACATCAGAGTGGCATGTATAGTTAATAACAGTTCTGATTCTTTTTTCTCTGCATCCTCATCTTCCTTGGTTTCTTCCTGTATCTCATCTACATCTTCTTGTATTTCGTCTACATTTTCCTGTAGTTCATCTACGTCTTTCTGTATCTCTTCCAGATCACCACCCAGTTCTTCCAGATCTTCTCCTATTTCTTCAATATCCTCACCCAGTTCCTCAATGTCTTCCCCTATCTCTTCAATATCCTCACCCAGCTCTTCGATGTCTTCCTGAATTATCTCGATGTTCTGGTTATTCATATTGATAGACATCTGAATGAATATTGAAAGGTAAATTGCCTCAAGCGAAACTATAGTAGTCAGCACAAGCAGCATTCTTTCGAAGGTAACCACACCAAGGGTTGGAAGGGCAAAGGAAACAATGAATAAGATAGTATGAAGGATCACAGATGCGGTAGACCCAACCCATTTTGTTACATTGGCCGCACCTTTTTCCATTATAATTCTCTGACGCTCTTTTATATCCATAACCCATTTGCGAAGCCTAAAGTTAATACAATATGTGGGCTATTGTTTCGTTTACTTAAGCATAAATAAGTTAGTTATTTATTAATAGTTGAGCAGTCTATCAGGGCGATAGAATGAGGAATGTATTTATTGTTTTATACGGAACACACAAATAGGGATGAAAGAAATTATATTAATTAATAATAACATTGAAAATTATAAGGCGATTGAGTAGAATAATTTGGTTTAAATATGAAAAATCGAATAAAAAGCATTGGTAAACTGTTCAACAGATAATAACTTTAGCCGCAATTTATTTGTCTTTTATTTGTCAATATGTTTTATAAAAAATTGAATTTGATTCTTTGGCCTGTATTGGTTGTGGTACTCTACTTCACCATTCCCTTTTACAATAATTGGCTTTTTACTAAAGTCCTGAATAATAATTTTTTTTATGAAACGTCTAATATGGAGCTGGAAGCAAGAAATATTCAGCGTTTCGGATACTCTTATACAGTTTACAAGGATATTGAGAATATGTTAGGCAAGAAAGAAAATGTAACTCTGTTATTGCCTAGCAACGACTATGTGAAGACAAAAAAAATACCTGATTTTATAATACCAGAGCCGGCTGTTTTTTATTATTTCACTGGTATAAAATCGGTATGGCCCAATAGTCCTGATGCAAAATCTGCCAATTGGGTGTTCCTCGTAGCAGGTCCCAGGAATATGGCAGTAAAACAAATTGCCTTGGTACATAACCAAGACAGTCTATTGGCTGATTATAGAAAATACATAAAGTGAAAATATGAATTTTGCAGGACTATTTTTTTTACTGATAGCTCAATATATATGTGGCAGGGGATTACTTCGGCTGTTTAAAATTGAGATGAAGCCATTGCCTGCTCTTTGTATGTCCATGATGACAGGTGTGGTATTGGTTTCATTTGCTCCTTGCCTGTTACAATTGTTTAACCGGTCTATAGATGTTATTCCCGCTATTATTGCGGTTGTAATAGTTACTGCCTTAATGAGTATTCCTCTTCTTATTAAATTCAGGAAGCCACAATTCAAGAAGCTTGCTTTACCATTATACTACGAATGGCCATTTATTTTGGTTATCACCTTTTTTATGCTTCTGGCAGCATGGCGCAGTTTTTATTATCCGCCATATGCCCGTGATATGTTAGCAGGTCCTGAACTTCTGGCTGAATATGCTGTCAGAGAACACAACATGATTAGTTCGGTTTTTACCATTGACCTTCAGAGTACCAACAACTATTTCAAATCACCGTTTATTACCTGCCTGCAGATATTGTATAAGTTATTGGTATGCCCATTTGGTCAGATATGGATGGTTATGATTTCCATTCCATTCTGGATATGGCTTTATACATTGCTCAGGGAGCGTATTCATCCACTAATTGCAGGGTTTCTGTTATTCTTTTTTATGACCATGCCGGAAGTATATTCCTATAGCTATATTATGCTGTATGATTTTGATAATATGGTATTCTTTTTTGGTGGTTATTATTTCCTGATACAGTATTTTTATAAAGATCAGCAGAAGGATTTTTTGTTTTCTGCATTACTCTTCGGCTTTGCTACTTATATCCGGACAGAGACTGTACTTATGATTGTATTGACTGTACCAATGATACTGCTTTATTTTTTCCGAAGCCATTACCCTATAATTAAAATGGTAAAAAAGGTACTACTGTTTATTGTAATGCCTACTTTGTTTTATGTATTGTGTATCTACGTTTTTGTGAGTCAATTTGTTCCGCTGAAACTTGATATCGGATCACAGGTGACTTCTGACCTGAATAATATTTCAGTGATTCTGAAGAGACTAAAAGACATTCCTATGTATCTTGTTTTCTCATATGAAGGGGTGAGGCTGTTTGGTTATTTTATTATATTTTTCATTGGGCTGCTGCTGGCTGAAGTGATTATTTTCCGAAAGTTTAGCAGGGAATCCAGAATTTTACTTTATGGCATATTGGTTGTTTACCTCGGGCTGCCATTATTAGGATATCTGATACCGCTTGTCGACCTTACGAATACCACTAAACGGGGATTGTTCAAGATGCTCCCGCTTATGCTGTTATTTATGAGTGACAGCAATTGTTTTCAATATTTATCGCAAAGGCTTATTGCCTGGGAGCAGAAGACTTTTTCACCCGTTGATCAACCGAAGGGCGCATTGAAAAGTAAAGGCAAAAAGAGATAAGTGTTTTTGAACACACTGTAATTATTTTGCTTTAAATGTTAATAAACCGGCTTAGAGTTAAGTTAAGTGTTGGAGTTCTATGGCAAACAATTCATTCTCATTTTATATTATCTTTAGATAATGAAAACAAAGCAGGAGATAGTTGAAAACTGGCTGCCGAGATATACCGGGCTTGAACTGAAGGATTTCAGTGAGTATATTCTGCTTTGCAATTTTGATAATTATGTGACCCGGTTTGCCGAGATTCATAAGGTACCGGTTGTAGGGCAGGACAAGCCAATGCAATGCGCTACAGCTGAAGATATTACCATCATCAATTTCGGGATGGGCAGCCCTGGTGCTGCTACCATGATGGACCTGCTTTCGGCTATTTCACCCAAGGCGGTTTTATTTCTGGGGAAATGCGGCGGACTGAAAAAGAAAAACAAAGTGGGCGACTTGATACTGCCTATTGCGGCTATAAGGGGAGATGGTACAAGCAATGATTACTTTCCGCCCGAAGTGCCTGCCCTGCCTGCATTTGCCTTACAAAAGGCGATCTCCACTACTATTCGCGATTATAAACGCGATTACTGGACAGGGACTGTTTATACCACCAACCGCAGGGTGTGGGAGCATGATGAGGCTTTTAAAGAATACCTGCGTAAGATACGCGCAATGGCTATTGATATGGAAACTGCGACCATCTTCATCACCGGTTTTTTCAATCACATTCCTACAGGGGCATTATTACTGGTATCAGACCAGCCAATGGTACCTCAGGGTATAAAAACTGCAGAAGGAGATACTAAGGTAACCAGGACTTTTACTGAGACACATCTTAAAATAGGTATTGATTCACTGATGCAGCTCATCAATGGAGGGCAGACGGTTAAACACCTTAAATTCTGATGCCGGGACCTGATACTATACTTGAGGTAAATGATTTGTACATAGCTTTCGGTGGGAAGGAAAAATTCACCGCGGTAAACAAAATCTCCTTTAGTATAGAGAGAGGTAAAACGTTGGCAATTGTTGGTGAGAGCGGATCAGGCAAGTCGCTTACTGCGCTGGCATTGATGGGATTGCTGCCCGGTGGGGCGGAGTTGGCAGTTGGTAGTTGGCAGTTTACAGTTAGCAGTTTACCGTTTGCCCCGATAGCTTTCGGGAATAGTTTGCAGTTAACCTGTGACGGTGGGCCGATTGATAAGAACACAAACAATATTGCAGACAAGCAAAGTTCCAAATTCCAAATTCCCATTGAACAAATTCCATCAGCAAGGGGCAAGCATATAGGCATGGTATTCCAGGAGCCGATGAGTTCAATGAACCCGGTAATGAGTGTAGGTAAACAGCTGAAAGAAGCGATACAGGTTCATCAGGATCTGAATAACAGTCTGGCAAAGGAACTTGCTATTGAATGGCTTGCTAAAGTGCAATTACCAGAACCTGAAAAAATCTATAATCGTTATCCCCATCAGCTGTCTGGTGGTCAGAAACAAAGGGTAATGATAGCTATGGCCATGTGCAACCATCCTGCTTTGCTGATAGCCGACGAATCCACCACAGCGCTGGATGTAACTGTGCAGCAGGAGATAATAAGGCTGATGGATTATCTGCAGCAGGAGCATGGCAGCGCTATGATATTTATAACCCACGACCTGTCGCTGGCAGCAACTATTGCCGATGATGTGCTGGTGCTTTACAAAGGCAATGTAATGGAATACGGGCCTGCTGCGCAAGTTTTGCAGCATCCGCAACATCCATACACGCGAGCGCTGATTGCTTGTAAGCCATCGGCAGATAAGAAGGGTAAGCCACTGCCAGTTGTGGCCAATTATATAGAGCAGGAAAAGAGGGTTGAAAAAGCAATTGAAGATCCCAAAATAATAGTATCCAGTCCGGATGCAGCATCATTAATTGATGTTAAGAACCTGAGGATATGGTTTTCTGAGCATACAACGTTATTTGGTAAATCGACCAGCTATTTTAAAGCTGTGGATGATGTCTCATTTAAAATAAATAAAGGGGAAACGCTTGGGCTTGTAGGGGAGAGCGGCTGTGGCAAAAGTACAATAAGCAAGAGCCTGATAGGGTTGATAACTGTACACAGCGGGGAGATATTGTTTAAAGGAAAGGATCTGGCAAGGCTTCCAATTCATGATTGGCGGGCTGTTAGGAAGGATATTCAAATGATATTTCAGGACCCGTATTCTTCACTAAACCCAAGGATGACAATAGGGGATATGCTGCTGGAGCCACTGAGGATACATGAAATTGTGTCGGGGGTAGAGACAGAGAAAGAAATAAAACGCTTGCTGGATCTTGTGCAATTGCCTGCCGGGGCCATGAACAGGTACCCACACCAGTTTTCCGGAGGGCAGCGGCAACGGATAGGAATAGCAAGGGCATTAGCCCTGAGGCCGCAACTGCTGATATGTGATGAAAGTGTGTCGGCGCTGGATGTGAGCATACAGGCGCAGATACTGAACCTGCTGAAAGAACTGCAGCGGGAGTTTGGGCTTACTTACCTTTTTATATCTCATGACCTTACGGTTGTTCATTATTTCAGCGACAGGGTAATGGTGATGCACCAGGGGAAGATTATTGAAACCGGCAGCGCTGATGATGTGCTTAAGCGGCCTAAGGAAGCATATACACGGCGGTTGATTGAGGCGATGCCTGTTTCCTGATTAGATAATCTACAGATCCTATTCTGCGATTGCATAATCAATGTGCATAACGTGTGCATTTTACATTTCATTAATTTGAAGGTAATGATTTAGTAATACTATACGCCGTAACTTTAGTATAACTAAATATATTAATTATGGAATGGCGAAGATTCAGCGGGGAACCATTGCGGCTCCCCGTAAAAAAGGCAGTAGAGGAAGCTATAATCAGGGAAACGGGGGCCGGCTACAAGCTCAAGGTATGCATTGGCACAGACTCTCAGGTGCGCCATACAGAGACAGAGTTTGCCACGGTTATTGTTTTCCTGCGCGAAAAACACGGTGGGTTTATGTTTATCAGCAATGACAGAACAAAACTACCCTATACTATTAAAGAGCGGATGTTGGTTGAGGTGGCCAAAAGCATAGAAATTGCTTTTGAACTCTGCGACCTCTTTAATAAGTATGATGTGGATATGGAAGTACATGCCGACATTAATACCAACCCCCAGTTTAAGAGTAATGAAGCCCTGCGCGAAGCAATGGGATACATTCTGGGAATGGGTTATGCCTTCAAAGCGAAGCCCGATGCATTTGCCAGCAGTTGCTGTGCTGATAAAATGGTGAACTAGTGTTGCTTTGAGATTTCAAGGTTACTCCATCATTAATTCTGAATTAATATTCTCATATTTTTGCAAGGGCGTTCTCCCTTGGTTAGTGTTGTCTCCCTTTATTTTTAGGACAGCGGAAATTATTTTTATCTTATTTTGCCTGTTTATAAGATAAAAAACTTAAATTTACTATTGGAATTCAAAAAAATAATTATGAAACCCCGTTATATTGTAATAGGCTTCTTTTTTCTGCTTTTTTCGTTGCGTGGTATATGCCAGGCACCAACTGAATTTATTGAAAATAAGGGGCAATGGGGTAACTGGTTTAATTATAAGGCAAGTACAAAGGGAGGCGATGTATGCCTGGAACCTGATGGTTTCCGGTATATCATGGCTGACCGCCAGAATAATTTAAATATGGATGAATTTCATCATGGCCGGACGAAAATTAAGCCGGTTCTTAAATTTCACTGTTATAAGGTAACTTTTGAAGGGGCCCAGATACCGGAAATTGCAGGAGAGAAACCCTCTAAAGTTTATTATAATTACTTCCATGGCAATGATCCTGCACGATGGAAATCAAATATCCATCCGGTACAGGCAGTAAATTACTATAAACTTTACAAGGGTATAAATATGCACATTACCTCTTCAAAAGGTAATGTGGAATATGAATTTATGGTTCAGCCGAATGCTGATGTGTCGCAGTTAAAATTAAAATTTGACGGGCAGGACGATCTGTTTTTAAAGAACCATATTCTTTACATTAATACATCGGTAGGTCAGGTTAGTGAGTTAAAACCAGTTGCATTTCAATATATTAATGATGAGCGGGTGGACGTGCCTTGTGAATATCATCTGGAGGGAAATCTGCTTACTTATGACTTTCCTAAGGGATATGATCATAGCCAGCAGCTTATAATAGACCCAACAGTAGTTTTTTGCACACTTACTGGTTCAACTGCCGATAACTGGGGTTTTACGGCTACTTATGATGATTCGGGCAACTTTTACAATGGAGGTCTTGTTAATACATTATCGTATGGCGGCCATTTTCCTGTAAGTCCCGGTGCATTCCAGCTTACGTTTGGAGGTGGTTTTGTTGGACCTGTTGACTCTACATATGCTTCAGATATAGCCATCATAAAATATGATCCATCTGGTATCAACCGTGTATATGCCACCTACCTTGGTGGAAGTGGTAATGAGCGGCCGCACAGTATGATTATTGATCCATTAAATCAGCTAATAGTGGTGGGTAGAACTCGATCGACTGACTATCCTATTACGCCTGGAGCATTCCGTACATCTAATTCTGGTGGGACTGATATTGTTCTGACAAAATTCAATGCAAGCGGTACTGCTCTTATAGGATCTACTTATATGGGTGGGACCGGTGATGATGGAGTTAATTTTGATTCTTCAGAAGTTATTTTCGGTCAACTTAAATTCAACTATGGCGATGATGCCCGCAGTGAAGTACAGGTGGATAAGCAGGGGAATATTTATATGACAGGTTCTACAAGTTCTACAGATTTTCCTGTAACTCCCTCGACAGCATTGGCAACTACCTTATCGGGTATGCAGGACGGTGTGGTGTTTAAGATGAACAGTACACTTACCAGTCTCATTTGGAGTACCTATATTGGCGGTACAGGCTCAGATGCAGGATATGTTCTGGCATTTGACACTGCACAGACTGCATTATACGTGGCCGGCGGTACAAACAGTCCCAACTTTCCAGTAACGGCAGGTTCTTTACACAGTACTTTCCAGGGTGGGCTTGCAGATGGATTTGTTTTAAAATTTAAAAACAGTGCACCTTATAACCTGCTGAAAGGAACCTATGTAGGTACCAGTAATTATGACCAGATTTACGGTGTACAGGTAAGCAGTGACGACAATGTTTATGTAATGGGGCAATCCTTAGGTGGAGCCTTCCCTGTTACAATCCCTGCAGTTTCTGTTTATACTCCAAATTCCTGCCAGTTTGTAATGAAAATGGATAACTCGCTTTCTACTGACCTTGTTTCAACGGTATTCGGAAACGGAAATCCGGATTCCACTAATATTTCGCCTGTTGCCTTCCTTGTTGATACCTGTGAGAATGTGTATATATCGGGATGGGGTGGAGATCTTGGGCTGAGTAGTGTGTACCTTCCCACCGGCACAGCAGTAGGAATGCGTACAACCCCGGATGCTATCAGGCTGACATCGCCTCTTGGCCGTGATTTTTATTTTATAGTATTGGGCTCTGGAATGACTACACTTCGATACGCGACATATTATGGACGGGACTGCCCGGCACCGAATCAATTATGGGAAGGTTGTCATGTGGACGGCGGTACAAGCAGATTCAGCAGGCAGGGCATTATTTACCAGGCTATGTGTGCTAACTGTGGCGGAGCACCAGGTGCAATGCCTGGTATTTCCTGTGCAGCTGCATTTCCTACCACTTCAGGAGTATGGAGTATGATTGATTCAAGTACCAATTGTAATGAAGCTGCATTGAAAATTGCATTCAATATAGGCCCTGTAACTGTAAATATTGTTGCAGGCCCCAGCACCCATGGCTGTGCGCCGCTTACAGTAAACTTTACTAATCTCTCTACCAATGTACTGACCTATCTGTGGAATTTCGGTGATGGTTCAACCAGCAGCACAGTATTCTCTCCAACGCATACTTTTACTGCTGCAGGTGTATACACCGTAACACTGAATGCAGCCAATTCAAATGCCTGCTTCAGGGTAGCCGACAGTATGAAACTGGTTATCTCAGTGGGTACAAATGTGATTACCCCCGGATTTACATTTGTGTATAACGATAGTTGCGGGCCTTTTACTGCCACATTTACCAATACATCGTCTGATACAGTTGGAACACCTTTGTACCAATGGTGGTTTGGCGACGGCAGTACCTATACAGGAACAAACCCTCCAATGCATACTTTCCCGGATACCGGTACCTATGTGGTTACAATGGTGATGACGGATACTGCAGCCTGCAAATCTCCCGATACTATTACCCATGTGGTCCATTTCTTTAAGGCAGGTGCTTCGGCATTGTTTACCATACCTGATTCCATTTGTCTGGGTACTTCATTTACTCCGAAAATTAACTTTACCAATGTAAACACCACTACCTGGACATTTGGCGACGGGCAGGGCTCTACACTTGCAGATCCATCGCATCTGTATGGCGCTGTTGGTTCTTATACCGTAACACTTATTGCCTTGAATACCACAGGTTGTGGAGGAGGCGATACCGTATCGGAACATATCAAGGTTTTGCCTGTGCCAACAGCCAATTTTACACTATCACCATTGGTCGCTGAGGCAAATGTTCCTACCACTTTTACCAACACATCGGTTAATGCCACAAGGTATCATTGGGATTTTGGTGATAATACTACAAGTATTGAAGTGAATCCAGTTCATCAATACCAGAAGACAGGCGTTTATAAAGCCTGCCTGACCGCATATAACAGCAGCAACTGCCCGTCCATGCTCTGCCGTGAGGCGCCTGCTGATGTGGTACCGCTTCTGGGCCTGCCAACAGCTTTCAGTCCGAACGGAGATGGTGAAAATGAGATATTATATGTGCGCGGTGCAGCAATAGCCACCCTCGACCTGAAGATATATAACAGGTGGGGGCAACTGGTATTTGAAACCACCAGCCAGCAAAAAGGATGGGACGGAACATTCAATGGCCAGCCTCAGCCTATTGATGCTTATGCCTATATACTGAACTGTTCATTTATTGATGGTACAACAAAAATGCTGAAAGGGAATATTACGTTGCTGAGGTAAATTTGAATCATAAATCATAAGTCGTTAGTCGAAAGTTGAAGAAAAAAAGTAAAAAGTGTGCAGATGAAAAGGATAATTTGGATGATGAGTGTCGTGGTAATACTGACCGGCTTAAAGGCAGCAGGGCAGAGTATGCACTTCAGCCAGTATTATAATGCGCCTATGTTGCTTAATCCGGCCAACACGGCGCTTTTGCCTGAAGATGACTTCAGGGTGGGGTTGAATTACCGCAACCAGTGGGCAATAATTCCGGTGCCTTACAATACGTTTTCTGCATTCGGGGATATTAAAATAGGGGGCAATAAAAATAACGAGAATCACAATAACTGGCTGGGACTAGGCTTGGCTTTTTTTAATGACAAAGCCGGTGACGGTAACCTCTCGCTTATGGATATGCAGGCCAGTCTTGCATATCATCTTCAGCTAAGCAAAACATTTATGCTGTCGCTGGGCTTCTCTGGCGGCTATGTGGAGCGGAGTGTGAATTATGACAACATCACATTTGATGCACAATGGGATGGGCTGACCTTTAATAAAAATATACCAAACGGTGAAAAAGTAGGGATCATTAAAACGTCCTATTATACAGCTGCGCCGGGTATCAATTTTGCCTGGTTCCCCACCGAAAGCATTTATGCAAAGCTGGGTGTGGGGGTAGATAATATCAACAGACCTACCGAAACTTTTTACAGCAAGGGGAAGAATACACTGGATTACCGGCCTATGGCCAACCTTGATGTGATTTTAAAAACAGGACCTGTGCTGATTGTGAATCCGTCGATGTACTATACGCAGCAAAGCGGCGCGCAGGAACTCGTAGCAGGGGCTCAGTTCCGCACTGTACTTACCAATACCAACCAGCTGAACCCGCTTATTACGCAACTGATACTTGGTGCCTACTACCGGTTGAATGATGCTGCAATAGGGGTTGCAGGGATACAGGTAGGCGGATTGCAGTTTACCATGAGTTATGATTTTACACTGTCGGGACTTGCCCCATATAATGCATCATATGGCGCCCTTGAATTTTCATTATTGTACACCGGAAAATATGATAAAAACAAAGGTGTGAAAAAGACTTACAGCTGTCCTCGGTTCTTTTAACAAATATTTTCGGCCTGAAAGCGTTTCCCGGTATTATATTTGATGTACTAATTTTCAATATGGAAAACCAAAAGAATAAAATACTGTTGGTAGAAGACGATACCAACTTCGGGCAGGTTCTTAAGAACTACCTTGAACTGAATGATTTTATTGTAGAACTGGCACGTGATGGCATCCTTGGCCTGGCAGCCTTCCGCCGCGAGCGGTATGACATATGTCTGCTGGATGTGATGATGCCCAATATGGATGGCTTCACACTGGCAGAAGAAATCAGGAATGTAGACCCTGATGTGCCACTGTTCTTCTTATCTGCCAAAAGCATGAAGGATGACATTCTGACAGGCTACAAGCTGGGCGCTGATGATTATATCACCAAGCCTTTCGACAGCGATGTATTGCTCTCGAAAATCAAAGCAGTATTGAAACGCAACCAGGAGCTACAGGAAAAGCAACATTCTCAGATAGAGTTTATCATAGGTTCTTACCACTTCAACAGCAAGCTGCGTACCCTGAAACATGGCGGCGCCTCAAGTACATTATCTCCTAAAGAGAATGAATTGCTGCTGATGCTTTGCGAATATAAAAACGACCTCCTGCCGCGCGAAACTGCACTGAAACGGATCTGGGGCAGCGATACCTACTTTAATGGCCGCAGTATGGATGTTTACATTGCCAAGCTCCGCAAATACCTGAAGGAAGACAGCAGTGTTGAGATTGTGAACATACATGGTAACGGGTTTAGATTGGTGGTGCCGGAGTAAAACCCCTGCCCCCTCAAGGGGAACCATGCATTGGGCTTATTTGCTTGAGCTGAGATTTTGATAGTAATTTGACAAATTTATTTATTGCAGGATGCAAGTAATTGTATCCTGCTTTTTATTTTAAATATGGTTATCTTTGGTTAGATAAATTCAATTTTAAAAAGACTTACGAAATGGAAGCGTTGATCCTTAAACCAGCTAACAGAGAAGAAGCTACACTGCTAAAAAGTATGGTTAAAAAAATGAAGGTAAAATATACCGTGATCAATGATGAAGATAAAGAGGATTATGCAATGGCCCGGGCTATACTTGCTGCAAAAAACAGTAAACAGGTTTCAAAAGAAACAATAATGAGAAAATTAAAGAGCTGATGGAACTTGAGTTTCATAATAGTTTCAGTAAGGATATTGATAAGATTAAGGATAAGCATATAAAGAACCAGTGCTTTGAATTGATTGAAAAAATGGAAGCACTGACTACCTTAAGCGAACTTCCTGATGTGAAAAAACTTAAAGGCTTTCAATACTTCTACAGGATAAAAATGGGCGATTACAGGATTGGTATTGAATACCGAAAATCGAAAGTAATTTTTAAACGCTTTTTATTAAGGAAGGATATTTATAAATATTTTCCCTGAACTATTTTTTGATTTTTTGAGTAGGATGCAGGTAACTGTATCCTGTTTTTTTATGTTACATTTTCCTCTTTTTCTCAATTCACCATAACCCAGTTAAAGCCAAATCTTATTATTAGATCGGGGGCGGCATAAACGGGTATTGTGGCTGTGCCCGCGCCATAGTAGTTGAGCACAGGTGTGCCAGTATTGAGTATGGTGTTGCTGGCGAAGAGCTGCTGCAGATTATCGACCATAACGAAGGCACGGAAACGCTTGATGCGGAAATTGAGGAATACTGACTCCTCGGGGTAATTTTCTACATAGATACTCTTCTGGTAAAAGAACTTATTGAGCAGGGCATCATAGCCGGCAGCATGGTAGGCTGTATTGTAGCGCAGTTCAACACCAGTGGCTATCTTCAGTCTCTTTTTAAACATAGCTACCTCATAGCTCAACTGGTGGCGGCCCATAAATGCGGGAATATTCACCGGTGCATTCTGTGGCAGCTGCTGGTATACCAGTTCATTATCGAGGAAGAAATTACCCATCTTAAATAACTTGCGTACCCATGCCTGGGTGATGCTGAATGGTACCGTATACTGGGCAGGTTTTTCGCTATCGTTTATGTATATGTAGTTACCGATGATGTAATTTTTAATGCCTGCCGAGAACCGGAATTTCTGGTTATTGATTGTGGCGTAAAGGGTGGTTACACTTTCGTTGCTGAACTGGTAGAACAGCTTGGTGTATGGGTTTTCATAGTTGGTATAACTATACGGTGCACTATTGACTGCCTGCCTGAAGCCTGCAATAAAACTACCCCAGTTGTTTTTCAACTGCTTGCCCAGGTTGGCATCCAGAATAAAATTGCCGGCATCGGCGCCGGAGAAGAAGAATTTTGCATTAGCTGCGTATTGCCATGCACCCGGAGTGAGTGCTTCTTTATGTATATCAGCAACCAGGTAGTTGCTCAATACGCTGCTACGGTCGAGGCCGGAACTGTAATAGAGTTTGGGTAGGCTGTCTTTTATTATATTGCTGACCGGGGCGGAGATAAACTGATCGTAGCGGTTGCCCAGCCCGGCGCTTATTTCGCTCTGGTGGCCTTCTTTGCCGATAAAGCCATTTACCATTACCTTATTATCTAGCCAGAACCATTTTTGCTGTGTGAACACTGAATCGCCACCTGCTGCATAATAACCAGCACCAGTTACAGGGAAACTGTAATTGAACAGACTGGAATACCTGAGGGAATCGGGTTTGAGATCTTTATAGGTATGCTTTTCAGTGCCTAGCTCCATTTTATGGGTTATGCTGAACCGGGTAATGAGTTTGTGGGTAAATGAGGTAGAGTCGGAATTGTAAGTGGTGTCGTTCCGGCCCCAGCGATAGGAGTGCTGTACCAGCAAAGTGAAATCGCGCTGCACATTGGTAACTGGTGAGCGGAGGGTACTGTATGACTGATTCTGATAGGCTACATCAAGGGTTTTACGGTCGGTGTAGAGCGGGTTCGACAATTCGCTGTCGTTGACAATGCCCCCGTTTTCATCGTGCTGGATCTTATTGTATACCATAGCGGCGGACAGCAGATAATGCTTGTCGAGGCTAAGGTAATTGGTGGATAATGCTGCAATATCGTGGTTGTTTCGCTGGATCTTGTATTCACCGGGAGCATTGATTTTGCGGTAATCTACCATGAAGTTCCAGTTGGGATGGATGTTCTGGCTGTGCATGATACCGGCGGTCTGTTCCAGTTTGCTGCCCAGCTGGTAGGTGAAAATGGAATAGGGCCTTGAGGTATTGTAATAATTAAGGCTATCGACATTGAGGCGGTACACATCATTGACATGATACCCGAGAGATTGCCCTACGCGGTCTTCGGGGGTGAACATCAGGTTGTTGGCTGGGCTGCCAAGGTTGCCCATATCACGGTACCAGGGCTGGGTAAACAGGTTTCTCTGAAAGGTATGTATACCGGTATCCGGTGTATAAATACGTGTAGAATTCAGTTTTTCCCAGGTGATTTTTGCTTCTTCATCCTTCCATTTTCCGCTATTAGTTTTGTTCATGGAAGTATCCTTTGGGGTAGTTCCCGGCGGTTTGCCAAGAGTGCCTGTCTGGCCATAAACCAGACTGCCTGATACCATCAGGCATAACAGCAACAAATACTTCAGTGAACAGATACTTCGGATATGATACAATTCTTAAATGCTTTATGTGGCGCTGATGAAAACGCCGCGGGCGCAAAGTTAATTGTGTTATTTGTAATAAGGATTTAAAAGTTTTTGAGTCGTCTATCTTGAGTCTAAAGTCTAAAGTCGTCAGTCTAAAGTTGCATGTAAGTTATGTATATGTATGGGTGGTGTTGTTGTTTTACTGACAGTTTTGGGGGGATTTGAGGTGTGTTTTCAGCGTAACATATTCATTTACAGTTTTTTTGATTGTGATTTTTTTGCTTTGGCAGGCTCAGTGCCGGTTTTTGTCTCATCCCGGCCCTTCCCGATGAAAAATCGCAATAGACTTCTGAAGTAAAGGTTGTTATTGCAAAAATGCTTGAAATTTGTAATGCGAAAATAAATTATGCCTAAATCACCGGGAATGTTTGTGTGCGCTTAAAAAATACAAGCCCACATATTTATCTTCTACCACCCTTAAAATATATTCATGGTCTTCTAATATTTAAAATTACATCGCCGAAATCATCGAGAATGTTTGGGTAAGCTTATAAAAATGAAATTCCGGAAATTGATCATCTACCTATAATACACATTGATATGCTTGTTATATCAGAAATATTTGTCTAAATCATCGGGAATGTTTAGTTTTCTGATTCCTGGGAATGTAAAAAATTCTTCGAGATTGCTTCATAGTTAAATAAGTTGTCAATTATCATAAAATCTGGAACAAAGGTATGGTGTGCAGCTTAAAATTCCTAATTATTTAGCATATTTATTTTAATTGTTGGTTATGGTGGAATTTTGGCGTCGAGACAGCAAGCTGATTGCAAATCCACAGCTGCATAGGTCGGGGTTAAAAATCCCAACCAACTGGTACTATCCGGCTTTTTGAATCGAAAGGGAATTATACGCAGATATTCTTTGAAAAAACAGCCCGCAGATACTTAATTCTATACAGCATTTGGAAAATATGCTGGATTCGCAAAAGTTCATCCAGGTGTACCGGCAACAGATTATTAATGTGAAATTTATCAGCGGTGTTGCGGAAACATTTGGGGGCCGACTGAAACTTACCCTATCTACGGGTGAGCAGGTGGAAGTATCGCGACGGCAGGTGAACAGGATAAGGGAGATATTTAGTTTGTAATTTGGGGTCTCCTGATGAGCACGATTCTATCACCCCTGGTTGCACTCGGCATTCGCCTCGTTCAACCAGTCCCCTCCTTTGAAAAAAAGAGGGGAGTTTGCGAACCCTGAGAGTGTATCCGGCAAATTTGATTTTACAATATTATCCTGTTGAGTGATCGACCTTTTTACCCCCCCACTACTTAATTTCCATTACCATACCGGCAACCAGTGCGGCCATTTTAGGGGCGGCTGCATTAGCGGCTTCGAGGACTTCTTCGTGTGTGATGGTTATGGGTTCGTCACTGATGCCAATATCGGTGATGACACTGATGGCAAAGACACGTATGCCTGCGTGGCGGGCTACTATTACTTCGGGTACGGTACTCATGCCTACTGCATCGCCGCCTATGGTGTGCAGCCAGCGATATTCGGCTGGGGTTTCGAAGGTGGGTCCCTGGAGGCCGATGTAGATGCCGGAACGGACGGTGATTCCTTTTGCGGCGGCTATCTGGCGGGCCATTTCGATTAGTTCGTGATCGTAGGCTTGCCCCATATCGGGGAAACGGGTGCCGAGGCGCTCATCGTTAGGGCCGCGCAGTGGATGCTCAGGGAATAGGTTGATGTGATCTTTGATGATCATCAGGTCGCCGATGGCGAAGCCGGGATTGGTGCCTCCCGAGGCATTTGAGACCATGAGGGTATGCACGCCCAGGGCTTTCATGACCCGAACAGGGAAGGTTACTTCTTCCATGCTGTAGCCTTCGTAGTAGTGAAACCTGCCCGACATGAGCATAACATCTACTCCTTCTATTTTACCAAATACCAGTGCGCCGCCATGGCCTTTTACGGTACTGACGGGGAAACCGGGGATTTCTGTGTAAAGGATTTCGGCTTCTTTTGCGATCATATCGACGAGGCCACCAAGGCCGCTGCCAAGGATGATGCCGATATGGGGCTGGTATTTTATTTTGGTGCGGATGAAACCGGCGGTGGTTTGTATTTTATCGAAAATTGACATTTATAACTTATTTTCTTTTTATTTCTTTATAATTTCTTCCAACCATTCTGCCAGTAATGGTAAAAAGCTTTCTTTTACATCCCATATTATCTCATAATCAATTCCGAAGTATTCATGGATTATTCTATTTCTCAAACCAATTATTCTTCTCCATTCCACTTCCGGATGCATTAGTTTAAAATCGTCTGGAATCCTGTTAGCAGCCTCACCAATTATTTCAAAATTCCTGACAGTAGCATCAATGGTTTTTTATCAGAAACAAATTGTTCGTAATCTAGATCTGATGTATAGGAGAATATATTATTCGCAGCCTCCAGCATATCACCGAGTAGGAAAAAAGTATCTCTTTCAAACATAGATCAGTTGGGGCAGGATGGCTTGATAATATTTAGGTTTAATACCATTACGGCTTACTAAATCAACCCGCAAGTGAACAAATTCTTCAATTTCATCAGCAAGGTCAACAAAACGGATACCAATATTTTTTTCGAAATCAACCAATAAATCCACATCACTATCGGAAGAAGCGTCATTTCTGCTATAAGATCCAAAAAGCGCCAATGTTTTAATGTTGTATTTATTCTCCAACATTGGTTTTGCCGATCTTAATTTTGCCAGTATGTCATCGCGAGAAATCACACTCAAAACTACAAAAATTTGTTATCAACGAATAAAATAAGTTGCCTAATGGCTTAATCAAACAAGTTTATCTTATTAAATACCGTAAAGGTAGTTTAATCATTTTGCCACAACTGTTTCCAGATATTTCATTTCAAAAGCTACCTTTGTATCTTTATGTCTTTTATGCTTACTGAATTTGAGAATACGCGGATTGCTTTTGAATACCGCAGTGATAAAGAGCTGAAACATGCACGGTTTTTGTTTTCATCGATGAGCTCGTCGGCTTTGACCAAGGTGGGGATGAAACTGACCAGTCTGGCGATAGCGCTGAGATTGCCGGTAAATGGCATTATCAAGCATACTTTGTTTGACCATTTTTGCGGCGGGGAGACTATGGAGGAGGCCGCGGGTACTGCGGCTATGCTGGGTAAGTATGGTATAGGGACTATACTGGATTATGGGGTGGAGGGCAAGGAGAGCGAGGAGGATTTTGACAAGGCTGTGCCGGAATTTATCAAGGCTATAGAATATGCTGCATCGAGCAAAAATATACCATTTATCAGCCTGAAGTTAACTGGTTTTGCCTATTTCGCATTGCTGGAAAAAATACATAGCCGGCAGACGCTTACTGCTGATGAAGAGGCTGCGTGGAAGAGGGTTTATGGCAGGATAGACAGTATATGCAAGGCTGCGGCTACAAACAACATAATGGTACTGGTGGATGCAGAAGAAAGCTGGATACAACTTCCGGTGGATGAACTGACAAATGCCATGATGGAACGGTATAATAAAACGAGGGTGATTGTGTATAATACTTTTCAGATGTACCGGCACGACCGGTTGGTGTATCTGGAAGAATCATACAGGGATGCGAGGTCGAAAGGGTATCTGCTGGGTGCAAAGCTGGTGAGAGGGGCTTATATGGAGAAGGAACGAGTCCGGGCTGCAGCAATGAATTACCCATCGCCTATACAGCCAAATAAGGAAGCTACAGACAAAGATTATGATGAGGCTACGCTGTTTTGCCTGGAGCGACTGGATGGACTGGCATTGTTTGTGGGTACACATAATGAAGCCAGTTGCCTGAAGGTAGCGAAGTATATGCTGGACAATAAAATAAACGGCGATACGGACAGGGTATATTTCTCCCAACTGTATGGCATGAGCGATAATATTTCGTTTAACCTTTCCTATCTAGGCTATCGGGTAGCGAAGTATCTGCCTTATGGGCCGGTGAAGGATGTGCTGCCCTACCTGATGAGGCGGGCTCAGGAGAATACATCGGTAGCAGGGCAAACAGGGAGGGAACTGTTGCTGATAAATAAGGAGATTAGGAGAAGGAAGGTGGATTGAAAGGTGAAATTTTCTCCAGGAATAACTTCTTAGCTATATTAAATCCTGCGAAATTGGGTTAGCTCCATCCGGAGCTTATAATGTATTATATATGTATTTCTAAAAAGCGGTAGCTCCTAACGGAGCATCCGGTGAAAATCATCAGAAATAGTTCAGTATTTTTGATTCTCTTAAAATCATATTTGGGCGAGAATTCTGGATTTGGTAACTTTAGATTAATGATTAAGCCTGTTACCCTTCCGGATGCAGCAAAATTCTTTGGTTCAGTACTACCTTTTCCCATCCTGCGGCAGCTTGATTTTTTGGTTCAATAAAATTAAGAAAATAAATATATTGCTTGGATACTAACATTTGCCGCCAACTATACGCCTATAGTATCAGGAGCAATAGTGGATTGTAATGGATAATTAAAAAAATAAGGCAGATAGATAAAATATTTACAGCGCATTGTCAAGGATATTAAATGTGAGCACTCTTCTTCCAGTATCAGAAAAAAGTTCAGTTATGCATACTGAACTGGAAATCCTGATCAGTGATTGCATTGCTAATTCCAGGAGCGCGCAGAAAAAACTATATGATCGATACGCGCCTGAAGCTTATGGTATTATAAGAAGGTTTGTTTACCAGAATGAGCAGGTGGCAAAGGAGATTTTGAATGATTCATTTTTTAAGATATTCCGCGACCTGAGCCAGTATTCATTTCAGGGGGCATTTGAAGGGTGGATAAGAAGGATAGTAGTGAATACCATTAATGACCATTTCAGAAGGAACGGAAAAGAGGAAAGTTACCATAAGGAAGTGCATGAAGAAGATGCCTATATAAACAGTGAGCCGGTTGAAAATTTATCGCACAAGGAGTTGCTGAAAATTATAGAATCACTGCCGGCAGCTCAAAAAGAAATTTTTAACCTGTTTGTATTTGAGAATTATTCGCATAAAGAGATTGCCAATTTACTGAACATAAAACAAAACAACTGCCGGTGGCACCTGAACGATGCACGGCGGAGACTAAAAGAAAAGCTTAGTTTCTTTAATAAGTAAAAAGAAAGTGATGATTAAGTACCGAAAACATATTGATGACTTTTTCAGAGAAAAGTTAGGCAATTACAGAGAAGCCCCGCCTCCCGAAGCCTGGGGGGAGCTTGAGCAGCGGCTGGATGGGCTTACACCCGCCCTGCCAAGCTCTTACTACAGGTTTTTACCTCATATTGCTATTATATCACTATTGGTGATTCTTGGCATTTCGGCAGGTAAAAAACTGGTGGGCAATGCAGGCAATTCTGCACCGCTTATTTCCAGCACTACAGGCCAGCCGACCTCATTGCGGAATACTGCTACAGAAAATAGCACGGTAGTGCAAAACCAAACCAACACTCCTGCAGGCAACTCTGAGCCAGGCAGTGCTGTGCAGCAAAACAAGGATAACCGGCAAGAAACTGCTGGTGATCAACAAAATAACAGCAACGGTAATCAAGCATTGCCACTTTCAGCTAAGAAAAGCAGCAAAAAAGCAGGTAATAAAAATCGTAGCAATCATTACCTGGCATCCAGAATGATGGGCCGAACGGCGCCATTCGGGCAGGAAGGAAAGACCAACTGGACAGGAGCCAAACCACAAGCCGGAACAGTATATAATGCCCCGGTAAATAATACGCAGACAACAGAAATATCAAATAGCAATTCAGCAGCCAGCCCCGATTTACCCCTATCAAGTAAGTCGCACCAGGAAGAAATCTTACCTGGTACATTAAAGGAAGTAATTAAAGCAGGAAAAAGTCAGGACGGAGTTAAGCCAGCAGAAAGGACAAAAAGTTCTAAGATCGGATTCAGAAGGTTTGAAGCAGGTGTTAAAGGAGGTTTTGAGCAGGGATTCACCGAAAGCGCAGCAAAAAAATATGTTGTATCGCCTTACCTGCAATACAACATATCGCGAAAGGTGGCTATTATGACACAACCAGCAGTGAAGTATGCCAATGTGAGCAGCAGAAACCTTGGGTCGAAGTCTTATTATGATAATTATACCAATGAATCCAAAACCTATGACTCGGTAAGAAGTATCCAGCATATTGGTGGCCTGGATGAAACTTATTATACCACCATTTTTAAGTATACTGAAAGCCATGATTCGATTGTGAAATCTTATAAATATGGTGGCTCCTATTTTGAGTTTGAAATGCCATTACTGGCTAAATATGCGCTCAGCAACAGGTTATCAGTTTATGGTGGTGTAAATGTTGTTTATAGTAAATTTAACGGTTATACAGAAAGCACTTATATAAATAAGGGGATTACTACCAGTAACAGAACCAGTGTTGATGTTCCAACACCAAATGATCAACAGTTTGCAAATGCACCTGCTGGATTCTGGTATAATATACAGGGTAATAATTATGCAGAATATAAAGGGTCTCCCTATCCGACCCAGGCAAAAGGCCAGATTAATATAGGTTACCAGTTAGGATTCAGTTATAATTGCAGCAACAGATGGATGGCGGATGCCTTGCTTCAGCAAGCGCCTGTAAGTACCACTGGTGGTAATAATAACCCTTCCATCTCAACTACTAATCTCCGTATTTCGATAGGCTATAAGCTGACAAAATAATCACTATCACACATCGCCAAATAGCTATGCATTCAAATAAATTGAAACCCTTCTCATTTTATGAGAAGGGTTATTATTATAAATAATATTTTATAAATCAAATAGTCGCAAAAAAATATCTTATTTTGGAATCAAATTTATAATCGGGAATTTAGAAAAATCAAAAATTTAGCATAAAATAGAGCAATGAAATATACCCTATACCTGCAGCTTACTTTATTTCTGGTATTCGGCAGTATATTTCATGCCCGCTCACAGATTATCAGTACATATGCAGGAACAGGTATTGCGGGATTCAGCGGAGACGGAGGGCAGGCCACCTCTGCAACTCTTTACTGGCCCTGCGGAGTACTCATAACCCAATCGGGAAATCTATTATTTACCGATGAGGAGAATTTCTGTGTACGAAGAATTACACCTTCAGGTATCATATCTACTATTGCAGGCCTGGGTGGCATTACCACTGCCGGATACCACGGAGATGGCGGGCAGGCAACAGCAGCAAAGCTTTCATCGGATTGGGGAATAACTCTGGATGCAACAGGAAATCTGCTGATAACAGACGAGAATAACCATACAATCAGAAAGGTTAATTCTGCCGGAATAATTTCGTCGATAACAAGTGATACTTCAAATGTAAGTGATGGAGATGGTGGCCCAGTGTCAGCAGCACATTTCAAATTCCCGGTTGGTATTACATCGGATATAAGCGGTAATATTTATGTGGGGGATGCAGATGCGTATAATATCCGGAAAATAGACGCTTCAGGTATTGTGCACAGATATGCCGGGACAACCGGCCTGCATGGGTATTCGGGCGATGGCGGCCCGGCAACGGATGCCAGGATTACCTACCCAAACGGGTTGGCGGCCGACAAAGCAGGCAACTTATATTTTTGTGACGGAGGGGCCAATTGTGTTCGGAAGATCACACCGGCAGGTATAATCAGTACTATAGCGGGGACAGGTACGGCAGGTTTTTCGGGTGATGGAGGGCCCGCGACCGGTTGTGAGCTTAATAATCCTACAGGGGTTTATGTTGAACGGTCGGGCAATATTCTGATAACGGATTGCTCGAATCACAGGATCAGGAGAATCGATCAGTCAGGCATAATCAAAACAATAGCTGGTACGGGTACTGGTTCATTTGGCGGGGATGGAGGACTATGCACCCATGCTGAATTAAATTATCCGGCCAATGTTGTAACAGACTCATTGAATAATATCTATATTACAGATAACCACAATAACCGGATACGGAAAATAACCATGGTACTGTTTTTTGCCAGCCATTCGGTGCATGTTCATTATTGCCAGAATACGCCGCTGATATTGCTCGACTCGCTGCTAAAGGCCAGCGACCAGGCTATAGGACTAATTGACAAGTGGAGCATAGTACCCGGATTTACTGCACATCATGGCTCTGCTTTTGTTGCAGATTCGGCGCCGGCCAGTGGTACAGGGATAATTCCATCGGGCAGTTACTATTCTCCCAATTTCGGATTTGTGGGAACAGATACCATAAAGGTCATTGTTACCAATGGGATTGCGACAGATACAGAGACGGTGTATATTACGATGGATGCTTTTGTAAACAATGCAGGGAGGATACTGGGGGATTCGATGGTATGTGTAGGTACTTCAATACTTTTATCTGATACGGCTGCCGGTGGTAATTGGACGGTAAGCAATCTGTATGCGGTGGTGATAAACGGTGTGGTTACAGGTAAAAAGGCAGGCATAGATACGATAATTTATACGGTAGCCAATACCTGCGGTTATGCCAGTGTAACGAAACAGGTAACCATCAATGCGTTGCCTAATACGGGTAGCATAACAGGGGTTGCTAATGTTTGCGTAGGTACAACAGTAGTGTTAACTGATACAGTAACAGGGGGAGTATGGAGTCTATCGAATGGCAATGCAACAATGAATCCATTACTGACAAACTGCTACGTGAACGGTTATCTGCCTGGGAAAGATACGATTTACTATACAGTGACCGACAGCTTCTGCACAGCCAGCACCAACCTTGCGCTGACAATCATTGCCCAGCCAGTTTCAAAAATAAACGGTGGTTCACCCATTATCTGTACCGGATCAAGGGATACCCTGACCGGAATCCCTTCAGGGGGTATTTGGGCATTAAGCAATACCAATGCTTCAATGGATAGTATAGCTAGTCGTGTGATTTTAACCGCAATAACTACAGGCCCAGATACGCTTACCTATACCATTACCAATTACTGCGGATCAGCAGTAGCGGCACATCCTTTTGAAATTGATACTTTGCCAGTCAGACCAACAATTGCAAGAGTTGAGGGGGCACTTTATGCGCCGCATGGTTATGCAGGCTATCAGTGGTACCTGGATGGAGTGCCGGTTTCGGGGGCTGTGGCAGATACTTTTGTTGTAGCCAGAGAAGGCGCCTATTCGGTAGAGGTATCCAATAGTTTTGGTTGCTCGGTATTTTCTGATTCACTTGAATTTCCCGGCTGCGGGCCGCAAGGAATACTTGTTTACCCCAATCCTACCGCATCGAAAGTATATGTTACATGGTGCCAGGAAGTAACATTGCGTTTAATATGCATGGATGGAAGAGTGGCGCTAACCCTGCATCATACCAATGAGATAGACCTGAGTGGACTGGCCAACGAAGATTATTTACTGGCAATTTATGATGTGACTGGTAAAAAGGTAGCAGTGAAATTAATAACCAAACTGGAGTAATACGTGAAGCTATTGTTGAAAGTAGACAAACAGGGAATTGACAAATGGATAACCGATTGATAGAGCAAATTGATAAGGTGAAACCCGATAACCAACAAGATTATAGGGGAGGAAACCGATTATGAAACTATTAATTAATAAAACTATAAAAAAGTTACAAAGTATCATTAAACAAAAAAATATGCTTAGCTTTACTAACATTCTGGCCCGTTTATACGCCTTATATATAGAGCAGGTAAAATCATATAAAACATTATATAAATTTTACATTAGTTTGTTTTGTTATTTAAATATGAAAACTATTAAATTTTTAGTAACCACCGCACTGTTAATGATACTGTCTACAGCATCATTTGCATTGGTATTACCCATTACAGGGGTAATGACAGTGTGTGTTGGGGTATCAACAACTTTGGGTGATGCAACACCCGGAGGCACATGGAGCAGCAGTGATATTTCTGTTGCAACAGTAGACAGCATTGGGTCGGTAACAGGGGTATCAGCAGGAACAGCAACAATTACTTATACGGCAGGTACCTATGTAACCGCCACAATTACTGTTAATCCGGTGCCATCAGCTATTTCCGGGCCTGGTGTTTTATGTGCAGGCTCAACTATGACCATGACTGACCCTTCAACAGGGGGATCGTGGAGCAGCAGCAATCCTGCTATAGCTGCTGTAACATCCGGAATAGTAACAGGAATATCGGGAGGGAGTGCAATAATTTCCTACTCATTAGGGTATGGCTGTACTGTGTCTCAACCAATAACCGTTAATCCGCTTCCTGCTTCAATAGCAGGCGGAGCAACAATATGCCTTGGAGCATCAACAATCATGACTGATGCCACACCCGGCGGCACATGGTCGTCAACTGATCCAGTTCTGTCTGTTGGGTCATCATCAGGTATTGTTACAGGGATTACTGTAGGCAGTGGAATTGTTTCTTATACTCTTTCTACTGGTTGCTACAAATCTTTCAGTGTAAATATTCTTGCTTCGCCCGGACCTATCATGGGTTCATCAGGAATCTGTGCAGGATTACTCGGATCTTATACAAATCCGGTTGCTGGCGGTATATGGAGCATTAACCCTGTAACTGTTGCAACTATAGGCACAAGCTCCGGCATTGTTAATGGAATTTCAGCTGGATCGGCAACATTAACCTATACACTTGGTACCGGTTGTTCGGTTAACAACACCATTACTGTTAATTCGCTGCCAGCGCCAATTACCGGAGCTACCGGCATATGTCCCGGCGGTATTATTACTTTAAGTGATGCCACTCCAGGCGGAATATGGAGCAGCACTAATCCTGCCGTGGCAACAGCAGGATATGGTTCAGGTATCGTTACCGGATTATCAATCGGAACTTCTACCATTCAATATACCAGCACCAGTGGCTGTATTTCAAGCATCGTTGTAACAGTGAATGCAGGCCCGGGCGCAATATCCGGGGCTTCATCAGTTTGTTCGGGAAATACCATAACCTTATCTGACCCAAATGCAGGAGGTGCCTGGAGCAGCAGTAGCCCATCGGTGGCGACAGTTGGTTCACTTTCGGGTTTAGTAACCGGTGGTTTAACCCCAGGTACAGTAACAATCAGTTATTCACTTGGCAGCGGCTGCATAGCAACAAAAACAGTAACAGTAAACAGCTCGCCAAATGCCTATGCGCTAAGCGGTGGAGGCCCTTATTGTTCTGGTTCAACCGGATCAGTTATTGGTTTATCAGGCTCAGATGCAGGCGCCAGTTACCAGTTATTTAATGGGCCTGTGGCTGTAGGATCAGCAATAGCCGGAACCGGAACCATGTTCAGTTTCCCGCCACAGACAGCAGTAGGCGCTTACACTGTAACTGCCAGCAATATGGCAGGCTGTACCCGGAATATGACCGGTACGGCCAATGTAACTATAAGTGCATTGCCCGGCGTATTTAGTGTTAGTGGCGGAGGATCATTCTGTAGTGGCTCCACCGGCTCTTTAATCGGGTTGGTTGGTTCTCAGACAGGCGTAAGTTATCAGTTATATAATGGCGGTTTACCGATGGGTAGTCCATTATCAGGTACCGGAGGATTGCTCAATTTTGGTTACTATAATATTGCAGGCACTTATACTGTGGCAGCAACAAGTTTTGCTACCGGCTGTACAGCTACAATGAGCGGCTCGGCTGTATTAACCGTTAACCCTCAGCCAATCCCTTATATTGTAGCAGGCGGTGGCAGTTACTGCAGCGGTGGTATTGGGGTACATGTCAGCCTCAGCAGTTCTGAAGTCGGCAAAGAGTATGTGCTATTCCGTAACGGGACGTCAACAATGATTCATCTTTACGGAACCGGCGCTATGCTGGATTTTGGTTTGCAAACTGCAGCAGGTTCCTACACAATTACAGGTACAGACAACATTACCCTATGTACCAGCAATATGACAGGTAGTGTATCGGTTGTTATAAATCCATTGCCTGTAATATGGACAGTAACATCGGCAGCAACCGGTTATTGTTCGGGAGGCAGCGGAGTGCACATCAATTTAAGTTCATCAACTGCGGGGATTATGTACCAGTTATTTCTGGGAACAGCGCCTGTTGGAGTGCCAGTAGCTGGCACAGGATCTTTGCTGGACTTCGGTCTGGAGTCAGCGCCTGGCGCATACATTGTAAAAGCCTCAGATGCAGCTACCGGATGTAGCTCACAGATGGCAGGAATAGGAAATGTTATTGTGTATCCGCTTCCGGTTGTTTTTAATGTTATCGGGGGAGGGTCTTTCTGCAGTGGCGGTCCCGGAGTGCATATCGGAACAAGTGGATCATCAGCAGGAATAAGTTATCAGTTATATAATGGAACTATTGCTACTGGTGCACCTCTGCCAGGAACTGGTTCAGGAATAGATTTTGGTTTTATAACAACGCCAGGTACTTATATGGTTGTTGCCTCAAATCCGGGTACTACCTGTTCGGAGGCGATGGCATTATCGGCTACCGTTTCCATTACAGCGCCTGTGGTGCCATCTGTCAGCATGAGCATTGCTACGGGCGATACTGTATGTGCTGGAACTGTTGTGAACTTTGCGGCAACCGGAGTAAACGGAGGAACCTCACCATCGTACCAATGGACCGTAAACGGAGCAGTGGCCGGTTCCGGGGTAAGTACTTTTACTTACACACCGGTTGATGGTGATATTATTGGTGTATCAATGACCAGCAGCGCTTTCTGCGCCCTGCCGGCCAGTGTGGGAACAACATCATTAATGCATGTGCTCACAACACCTGAGGTTACAGGATCAACGGCAATATGCGTTGGCCATACTACAATATTATCTGATTCGCTTGTCGGAGGAATATGGACCAGTTCAGATCCTTCAGTAGCTATCATTTCTACAGTTGGCGGGTTTACAGGCGTTGTAACAGCACTATCGGCCGGCACTGTGAATATGACGTACACCACAGACAGGGGCTGCTATTCTTATCTGACCATAACAGTAGATGCAGTACCTGTGGCAAGTGCAAGTGGAGCAAGCGCTGCATGTGGCCCTTATACCACACTTACAGCAACTGGAGGCAGCGACTATTCGTGGCTGCCATCGGGCGGTCTTGTATGCAGTACCTGTGCCATTACCAGTGCCAATCCGGCGGCAACAACTACTTACACTGTAACAGTATCGGGTCCGGGTGGATGCTCGGATACTGCATCTGTAACTGTATATGGCAACCGGATATCGGGATATATATCTTATACAGGAACACCAGCTGATACCTTTAAAGTATGGCTGATACAGTTCAACTCTGCCGACAGTTCAATTATGGCACTTGATTCTGTAAATACGTGCATGGATAATGGTACACCGTATTATGAATTTGACGGGAAGGCAGCAGGGAATTACATGGTAAAGGCAAAGCTGGATGGCCAGGTAGCAGGCGCCAGTGGTTATATACCTACCTATAGTTATTCAACACCATACTGGTATAGTGCAACAAGTGTTGCACATGTGGCAGCAACAGATACCATGCACATCAATATGGTATATGGTATAGTGCCAGCCGGACCTGGTTTTATAAGCGGGCTGATATCGAATGGTGCTGGTAAGGGTACTTCAGGAACTGCGCCATCGAAAGGAATGATGGTATACCTTGTTGATGCTGTTTCCAGCAACGTACTGACTTATACCTATACTGATGAGCTTGGGGCTTATTCATTCAGTAATATAGCATGGGGCAATTACCTTATTTATCCGGAAGATTATTCATTCACAACCATACCTTCATCGGTGATAATGCTCAGCAGCACTGCTGATAGCGCTACCGGAGTAGACTTCAGGCAGTATAATACTTCGAAGGTTATTTCTCCTATTAAACCCGTTGGTGTAAATACGGTAGCTGCTAATACTGCATTACCGGTTTTCCTCTACCCAAACCCGGCAAGCGGAATGGAAAATATTGTATGGGGGCCTGATGCCAATGGTAAGGCAAGTATAGAATTGGCGGATATGACAGGAAGGGTAGTTTATACAACTTCTGTTGATGTGGATGGGCTTCGCCTGGTAAATCCGAAATCTCCAAAATCGCAAATCGACCTTTCAGGAATCAATGCAGGTATTTATCTGCTGACCATCAAATCTGATGTTATTAACTACTGCGGAAAGCTGATGGTAAAGTAAGCCTGGTTTGCCAATGGAATAGTTGTGATTATTATTAAAGGGTTTATATGAAATGAGTAGTATCTTTATCTTTAAATATCTATAAATATGAAACACATAAACCTTATGATTGTGGCAATGCTGCTAAGCTGTGCCACCTCTTTTGCACAAGTAGGCGCCATTAGCGGGCCGACCCATATTTGTATTGGCTCGGGCGGAACAGAAACAGACACAACTGCAGGAGGTACCTGGAGCAGCAGTAACCCTGCAATTGCCCCAGTTATTGCAGGTACAGGTACTGTTAGCGGTGTTTCTGCTGGAGTAGCAACCATAACCTATACAGTTGGTTCACTGTATGCCACTCAAAATGTTACAATAGATGCTCTGCCTCCGGGTATTACAGGCCCTAACAATATATGTATCTATGCGACAGCAACGGAAACTATAGGTACAACCGGGGGGACTTGGAGTTCATCGAATCCGTCTATTGCGAGCATAATTGCCACAACAGGAGTTGTTACAGGTGTTGGAGTGGGTGTTGTTACCTTGACCTACACATTGCCCTCTACCTGTATGACCACTATGGCTCTTACTGTAAATGCTTTACCTGCTCCTATTACTGGCCCTTCAATTGTATGTGGCGGTATAGCAGCTAGTGAGGTCTCAGCACCCACAGGTGGGACCTGGACAAGCACAAATCCAGCAGTAGGAACAATTAATTCTGTTACAGGAGTTTTTACCGGAATAGCTACGGGTACTACAATTATATCCTATTCTTTAAGTTCAGGTTGCACTGCGTCAAAAACAATGACAGTCAACACCAGCCCTGTGCCAATTACAGGTCCTTCTACAGTGTGCATTGGATCTGCAATAACTTTATCTGATGCGAGTATTGGCGGCACATTTTCGTCCGGGAGTACAGCAATTGCTACAGTTGGTGCAACTACCGGAGTTGTGGTGGGTATAACCGCAGGTCCGGATACGATTACCTATACTTTACCAAGTAGCGGTTGCTCTGTTACTAAACCTATAACTGTAAATCCATTGCCTGGCCCTATAAGTGGTCCGAGTACAGTTTGTAACGGCAGTTGCTTTACATTGACAGAAGGCAGCACTGGCGGTACCTGGAGTTCTTTAACAGGATATTCAATTGCCACGGTAGGTGCTGCAACTGGTATTGTATGCGGGTTAACCTCAGGAGTTGTAACCATTGCCTATGTTCTGCCAACTGGTTGTTATACATCCAAGCCAGTAACAGTAAATTCTTTACCTACTGCCTATTCTGTAACAGGTGGAGGCGCTTATTGCTCCGGCGGCACAGGTGTTTATGTGGGCCTTGCAGGTTCTGCTTCAGGCACATCTTATCAGTTATATCTTGGTGGAACACCTTTGGGATCACCATTGATTGGTACAGGGGCTGCTATTAGTTTTGGATTGATGACAATTCCGGGTACCTATACAGTATCTGCAGTTGATGGTACCGGCTGTTCGGGTACGATGACCGGCAGCGCTACTGTTTCGGTCAGTGGATTACCAACTGTATATGCTGTAACCGGAGGGGGAAGCCTTTGTTCTGGTGGCACTGGTGTAAATATTGGTCTTGCCAATTCTCAAACCGGTGTGGTATATGCGCTATACAATGGCGCAATGCTGGTGGCTTCAATTGCCGGAACCGGAAGTGCAATCAGTTTTGGCATATTGATGACTTCAGGCACTTATACAATTGTTGCCACTAATGTAACTACAGGCTGCTCCAGCACAATGAGCGGCAGCGCTACCGTTTCAGTAAGTTCATTACCTACACTCTATACAGTGTTTGGCGGCGGGGCATATTGCGCAGGTGGTGCAGGTATGAATGTAGGACTATCAGGCTCGCAGACCGGCTTTAATTATCAATTGTACAATGGGCTGATACCTTACGGAGCTCCCATACTTGGTACAGGCGCTGCACTTACTTTTGGCATGTATACGGCACCAGGCGCATATAAAGTGATTGCAGATAATCCTGCCACAGGTTGTATAGATACTATGTTGGACAGCGCCATTATTTCCATTAGTCCATTACCTACCCCGTTTACAGTTTCAGGCGGTGGTACTTATTGTGCCGGAGGGACCGGAGGTCATATTACTTTGAGCGGGTCAACTCCTGGCGTAACTTACCAGTTATACAATGGCGGTACTGCTGTTGGGGCTCCTATTGCAGGTACTGGTGCCATGTTAGATTTCGGGTTCTATACCACAGGCGGCACTTATACTATAACTGGTACAGTTGGCACTACCACCTGCACAACCACAATGACCGGCACTGCAACAATTACAATCAATCCAATGCCTCTGGCATATTCAGTTACAGGTGGCGGATCTTATTGTCCGGGAGGAGCAGGTGTAAATGTTGGGCTTTCGGGTTCTCAGAGCGGGGTAAATTATACCTTAATGTTTGGTGGAGGTGCTGTTGTCACAGTCTCAGGAACCGGATCTGCAATTAGTTTTGGGTTGCAAACTGCGCCAGGCACTTATACAGTAGAAGCCGTTAACACCACAACCGGCTGCACCAATTTCATGACCGGCAGCGTAATTGTTTCTATAAGTTCATCACCGACTGCTTATACAGTTACTGGGAGTGGGGCATATTGCTATGGCGGCACAGGTTTAAGTGTAGGCCTTTCAGGTTCTTCTACGGGCACTTCTTATCAACTATATTATGCAGGCACAGCGCTGGGTTCTCCAATGGCTGGTACTGGCGCTGCATTAAATTTTGGGTTGATGACATCCGCCGGTATTTATACGGTATCAGCCATTGGCGGTACCGGTTGCTCGGGTACTATGACCGGCAGCGCATCTATTTCTATTAACCCGATACCAACTGCTTTTTCTGTTGTTGGCGGAGGCACTTATTGCGCGGGCGGTGCAGGCGTTAACATTGACCTAATTGGTACTCAGACAGGAATTGATTATCAGTTATACCGGTCTTCCACAGTGGTTGGCTCCTCACTGAGCGGCACAGGCTCAACGATTAGTTTTGGAGCGCAGACAATTGCAGGGACATATACTGCTATAGGTACTGATCCGGCAACAGGCTGTACCAATACCATGTCAGGGAGCGCCACTGTTACTGTTTCACCACTACCTGCTGTATATACAGTAGCAGGAGGTGGCAGTTATTGCAGCGGGGGAACAGGCGTACATGTAGGTTTAGTTGCTTCAGAGGTTGGAGTAAGTTATCAATTATACCTGGATGGTGTTATTACAGGTACTCCTCTTCCAGGTACAGGCAGTGGACTGGATTTTGAATTGTTTACCGGTGTAGGCACTTATACCATTGTTGCTACAGATGACACAACAACCTGCACCAGCTCAATGGCTGGCAGTGCGGTTATCGCTGTTAATCCATTGCCAACAGCTTATACTATTACCGGTGGCGGTACCTATTGCTCCGGGGGAAGTGGAATGGCTATCGGCCTTTCTGGTTCTCAGGTTGGGGTTAGCTATCAGTTATATGTGGGAGGAGTAGCGGTTGGTACAACAGTAACAGGAACGGGAACTTCAATCAGTTTTGGTTTGCATACAGCTGCCGGAATTTATACGGTTGTGGCTACTAATTTAGCTACCTTATGTACCAATGTTATGCCAGGATCGGTAACAATCACTGTTGCGTCTTTGCCCAATGTTTATACAGTAACCGGGGGCGGTAGCTATTGCAGCGGCGGAACAGGTGTTGCGATTGGCCTGAGTAATTCTAATGGAGGTATCAGCTACCAATTGTATATTGGCGGTGTACTCACAGGACTTCCAGTTACAGGTACAGGCGGCAGTATCAGTTTCGGGCCACAGACATCTGCCGGGACCTATACAGTTGTGGCTACCAATACAATTACATCCTGCTCAGCCAGCATGAGTGGCAGCGCCACTGTTACTATTAACCCAACTACTGGTCCTCCGGTAGTATCCATTACTGCAAGCCCCGGTCTTAGTGTATGTGCAGGATCTACAGTAACCTTTACAGCAACCCCAACAGTAGGTGGTACTTCACCAGGCTATCAGTGGAATGTAAACGGAACAGCCGTGACCGGAGCAACAAACGCAACTTATGCTTATATGCCAGTTGCAGGAGATCTTGTGGGTGTTACCCTTACCAGTAGTTCGCCTTGTGTGGTACCTGCTACGGCTACAGCTACAGTTTCGATGACTGTAACTGCAATGGTGACGCCAACAATTGCCATTACTGCCAGCCCCGGGACAACAGTATGTGCAGGGACGACTGTTTTGTATTCTACAACTGTTACAGGTAGTGGATCAATGCCAGCCTATCTGTGGTGGGTTAATGGTGTTCCTGTAGGAACAGGAAGTACCTATAGTTATGTAGCCCTTGCCGGGGATGTTATTGAAGTAGCCATGACCAGCAGTGCTACGTGTATTATTTCACCTACGGCGACTTATTCTGTTACAATGACTATTGATGTTCCGGCTATTACTGCCTCAACAGCATCATCAGGATGTGGGCCGTCACAAACTCTTACTGCAGGTGGAGGTACAAGCTATTCATGGTCACCATCTGCCGGCCTGTCATGCAGCACCTGTTCCTATGCTACCCTCATACCAGATGCTACCACACAATATACAGTTACAGGCACTGATGGCCTGGGTTGCTCTGGAACAGATACTGTAACAGTTGATGGTAACCGCATATCGGGGTATATTACTTATAGCGGTACATCGGCCGATACTTTCACTGTGTGGCTGATTCAGTTCAATCCGATCGACAGCAGCATATCAGCTACCGATTCCACAACCAACTGTATTTCATCCGGAACACCTTACTATGAGTTTATGGATAAGCCGGCGGGCAATTACCTGGTAAAAGCCAAGCTGAACAGCTCAGTGCCCGGCACCAGCGGCTATATACCTACCTACAGCTTATCAACATCTCATTGGTATTCGGCAACATCTTTGGCACACAGCAGCTCTTACGATAGTATGCATATCAACATGATTTATGGTACTGTGCCTCCGGGTCCGGGCTTTATAGCAGGTTATGTGGTATCGGGTGCAGGCAAGAATACTTCATCCGATGCTCCTGCAAAGGGTATGATCATATACCTCAATGATACGCTGGGCAATGTGATTTCATTTACTTATACTGACTCAGCAGGGACCTATTCGTTCAGCAATCTGAATGAAGGCAGTTACAGGATTTATCCCGAAAACTATAAGTATTATACTACACCTTCTGCAATTATCACCCTGGCACCGGGTAATGATTCAGTAACAACGGTAGATTTTAAACAGCATACCTCAACTGGAACTATAGTACCGTATGATAACACAAAGACTCCAAAAGTCATTGTGCCTGCAAAAGGTATTGCCGTGTATCCAAACCCTGCAACCGGAGTACTGAATATCAGGTCTGATAAAGCTTCGGCAGGTGTTGCGGATATAATACTGACAGATGTTACAGGCAGGGTAGTGCTGAAGAATTCTGCAGAACTGAATGCTGCAACTGGAAATACCATTAGCCTGAACGGAATAGATGCGGGTATTTACCTGATTACCATCAAATCGGATAAGGTGTTTTACTGTGGTAAGTTGGTAATAGAGAAATAAGCACCAAGAATAAATTGTTTGGAACTCCCGGAATTATCCGGGAGTTTTTTGATCTATCATTCCGATGATAGATCAAAAGCCCATACCTAAACCAAATTCGGCAAGCTCGGCCACAGAGAGGTGGGTTTTGAGAAACCCGCAAAGGAATAATTCTTTTACAGGGCCATGTTCTTTCTTAACCAGGTAGAAATTGCCTCCCAGTTTTTCATAGATCTTGCCCTGAGTGAGCAATGCCTGGTGGATATAAGCGCCCACCTGCAGCACAACGCCCACCCTGCCAAGCAGAAACTCATTACCTGCAAACAAGGCGCTCTTATAAGAATGTTGTGCCTCAGTACCAGGGGTTACAAAGCCTATGTTATTGCGCAGGTAAGCATAAATATTGGTGTGGTAGGAATAGTCGATGCCACCGAAGAATTTGTTTTTGCTGATCCACCGTTTACTGGCATAGGCAGATGCCAGATAGATGGGGTAGACAGGCCCTAGTGGTGCATTTGAACCATCGAATGCCATTGTGCCACGGAATTCAAACAACCACCGGTTGGTTAATGGCTTAAGATCATGTGTTATGTGTTTTGGCGCTGAAGACACCGGAAAGTATTTGATACCTATGTGCTCACCAAGCAGGTTTATTCCAAGGTTGGGCTGATGAAAAGATGCATCGGAAATATGAGAGAAATTGACCCCAGCCTGCACATCCCAGTGCCTGTTGACATGATATCTGAGATCCATCATGAATGAAGCATAGTCATTAATCTTACTGCCAATGGCATTATTCATGGTATCAAAAGGATGCAGCCTTGAATAAGCCCTGCTTACAAAACCTACACCATCTCCGATCCTCATGGTCCATTCCAGATGCTTGCCTGAGAGAAGCGGAATAACCAGGTTTGGGTAAAGGCTGAAACAGCGGCCATAAATGGAATCAATGCCATAATTGGTATAGGTTACTCCAAGACCAACTATTGGGTACCTGCGCCGCTGCTGCCATTCCTTTCGGCCAAAGGTTTTCCATTGAAAATTAAGATCAAGCCCCGTTGTGAGATCCGGTATGGGCAAGTGGAATTTAGCCGTATGTTTTACCACCTTACCTGTAAATACATTGGCCTCCAGCCCAAAGCCTTCCCATACCTTTATATCCTGTGACAGACAGGCAAAGGATGGCAACAGAAGCAACGCAATAAAGGCAGGCAACAACAGGTAACGGCTCATAATCGGGACAGGCAAATATAAACTCTTTTCAAACTCCGGTGTTAAGCGGAATACTGAATGAATAAAAAAAACTCCCTGCCGGGTAAAGCATCAATAAATCGAACTAAATTTACTACCTGAATAATTCTTTCCCGGCAGCCTGATGAAGCATATTTACTCCCTTTTTGCCTGTATTTTGATCTGCATTACCATGTTGCAATACAGGGTGGTCAATTCGGATATGCATCCCGGGCAGCCACTGCTGAAAGTAACCGTATGGGATGCGTTCGGGTATTATGTGTACCTGCCCTCTATGCTTATTTATCATGATTGTACCCAACTGAAATGGCTGGATACCATTGATAAAAAATATGCTGTAACGGGTGGGGACGGCTACCAGGCCCAAAGAGTGGAAAACGGCAATTATGTATTCAAATACCTTGGAGGAGTAGCTATTCTGGAGGTTCCATTATTTCTTACAGCCCATATTATAGCCAAGGCATCGCATTATCCGGCAGATGGGTTTTCACCGCCGTATCAGTATGCCCTGGGTTTTGGGATTATACTGTACTGCTTTCTGGCTGTTTTATTATTGCGTAAAATACTGTTAATTTATTTCAGCGATCTTACTACAACCATTACCTTGCTGGTGGTATGCCTGGCAACCAACTTTCTGCAATATGCGGCAGTAGACAGCGGGCAAAGCCATGCCTATATTTTCCCGCTTTATGTACTTGTAATGTATACCACCATGCGCTGGCACCGCAAGCCCGCTGCAATATGGGCAATGCTTACCGGTTATATTATTGGCCTGGCAACCATAAGCCGGCCAACGGAAGCCATAATGCTGTTTATACCCCTGTTTTGGGACACCCAAACCAAAGAAGCGGCGCGAGCCAAATGGCAATTGGTAAAAGCCAATAAGCGGCAGATAATGCTGGCAGCGATTGGTGGCCTTGCAGGCATTCTGCCACAGTTGCTTTACTGGAAAGCTGTAACCGGGTCTTTTATCTATGATGTAGGTAGTAAATGGGAATTTCTTAGTCCGCATTTCCGGGTTTTATTTGGTTGGGAAAAGGGTTGGTTTATTTATACTCCGGTAACGATATTGTTTATCGGCGGAATGTTTTTTATTAAGCAGTTTCCTTTCCGCAAATCAGCGCTGTGGTTTTGCCTGCTCAATATTTATATCATCATTGCCTGGCACGACTGGCGTTACGGAGGCAGCTATTCCACAAGGGCGCTGGTGCAGAGTTATCCGGTTTTTGCACTGCCATTTGCTGCTATTACGGAGCGGATAAGCAAAGAAAAATGGCGCATTGGCTTTTATGTGCTATGTGCTTATTTATTGTTCGTCAACCTGTTTCAGACGTGGCAGTATGATAAGACAATTATGCATTACAATGACATGAACCGGCACTATTATGAAAGCATCTACCTTAACCCCAATCCCGGCCCGATAGAGATGAGCCTGCTAGATAATGATGAGGTATTGAAAAACGAAACGAGTTATAAAGCATCAGTAATTATCAATTCCGGGGTTGCTGACACCGTACATTTTGCAGCTAATAGTGCAGATACTTTCGGGTCGGTAAATCTGAAATCTGCAACTGCTGGTATTACTGATTCCTGGATTAAGGTTATATGCATTGTCCGTGCGCCGGGTTGCCTTTGGCAAAGCCATATGAATGTGAGTCTGCAGGCCGGAAACCAGTCGAAGACCTGCAGGGTAAGGTTGTTTAATGCTATTAGTCACGATACAACTCCTAATGTGTATGCCTGCTATGTGCATATACCTCCCTGCTTACCGGAGGCAAGCCTGAAATTGTTTATTACGTCTCCATTTAACTTTAATGGGGTAGTGGAAAAAGTATTTGTTGAACGGCTGGACAGGTAACTCCCATCAATGCATTCTGTCTCCCCTTGGAGCCAGAAGGGTAAGTACATGCTCTTCTATTTTCAGCCACTGGGCCCAGGTTGCCCTTACTTTTTCTACAGGGTAGTATTGCTCTGCCAGATCGATAAACAACCGGTAATGCCCGGCTTCTGAAACCATGAATTTGTAATAAAAATTACGGAGGCCTTCTTCAGGCAGTTTTTCGGAGAGCAGCCTGAAACGCTCACAACTGCGGGCCTCAATCATAGCGCCAATCATGAGCTTGTGCAGTAGTTTATCTTCACCCGGTATGTTTTTGGGTTCATGTTCCAGCAGCAGGTTTACATAGTTGTTCTTTCTTTGCCTGCCGAGCGAGTAACCCCTTTTCTTCAGTTCGGCCCACACCATCCTGAAATGCCCCCATTCCTCAGTTACTATAGGCGACAATGCATTTACCAGGTCTTCTTTTTCGGGGTGGCGCTGAATCAATGAGATACATTGAGTAGCGGCTTTCTGTTCGCAGAATGCGTGATCGGTCAATATTTCTTCCAGCGACATAGCTGCGAGATCGGCCCAGCCGGGTTCGGTAGGCATTTTCAATCCCAGTATACTGTTATCGGTAGTACTCATAAGAACTATGTTAAAATAAAAAGGGGCTCAGAAATGAGCCCCTCAAAATTAAATCATTTACAGTTATTCTAAAATAAACCGTTTTACGGTCTTCTGGCCCTGGCCATCCTGAAGCAGCATATAGTAAATGCCCCTTGCCCATAACGAAACCTGTATTTCTTTCTGGCCACTGATGGAGCCTTCCCACACCTGCTGCCCCAATGTATTGAAAACCTTAGCTTCCACCTGGGTTGTTGCAGATACCTGCAGTAAATTACCTGCCGGAACAGGGAATACTTTTACTTCATTATCTATACTTGCAACCTGTTTTACACCCGATGTAACCGGTATAGAAGTATTATGATTTACTGTGAAATTTGATCCGTTCACATTGAAAAATACATTGCCATGACCTTTAACTTTAATGCGGCATGTGGTTGAACTGGCAGCCGGATTAGGCACAGTAATAGTGGCGCTTCCTGTATTGGGATAGGTGCCAATATGATAATTCCATGTATAGCCGCCATCGAGCGACAGATAAATATCCACACTTGTTGCATTAATCGGGGTAGTGTTACTATTGACAACATTCCAGGTAACCGTTTGGCTTGAGCCGCCAGAATAAGTAACTGCGCTATTCTGGCTGGTAACTACAAAACCTGCT
Source organism: uncultured Bacteroidota bacterium (assembly GCA_903904855.1). GTDB lineage: Bacteria > Bacteroidota > Bacteroidia > Chitinophagales > Chitinophagaceae > Nemorincola. The sequence continues at coordinate 43,237 of CAIVEH010000136.1, forward strand.
CCGGTATTGATGGCATTCAATGTGATCTGGTCATCGGGGATAGTGATGGATCCCATATTGTGATAAATATCGCGGAAAGTGCAGATGAAATTCATAGTGCGTGCTACATCAGGTACTTTCTCTCCTTCAGCGCCTTCGATACCAGCATTGCTGAGTGTGCCGGCAAGTACCATACTCATCTTGGGGAAAACACGCAAACCTGTGGTAGTAGGATTGAAAGAACGGAACAGAGGGCCAACTGCATGTGTAGCTAAAAATCTTTCACCAGCAATACCAATAGTTAATGCATTGTCCCACTCTTCCCAGCAATATAAGGTGGTTGAGTCGGCTACTGTATCAGTAAGTACAGGGGCAACCAATTCGAATGGAGTAAGGTAAGGAATAGAATAGGAAGCTGTAAAAGGGCTGTATTTTACCAGTTTATTGCCGGTTGAGGTTTTTACAGCACAAACATCACCACCCATGCTTCCGGGTGTAGTAATATAAGTCTGGATCATCTCGAGGCTGACAGCGTGGAAATAAGGATCGCTATGCATCTGAACGTCATCCGGTCCGCAAATACCTCCATAGGCCATTATAGTTGAGCCGCTGCCTGGTTCATAAGATATCTCAGGTGTATTATTCCCACCGCAACTGCCATCGGAGCCATTGGCAAATGTGTGATCACCGCCAAATTCATGACCCATTTCATGAGCCACATAGTCGATATCAAAGCCATCACCAACCGGAGTGGGTTGGCCCGTAGTGCTTTGAGCTTTATTGCCTGATGAGCAAATAACACCCAATAAAGATACCCCGCCTGAACCGGTAGAAAATACATGGCCTATATCATAGTTTGCATCGCCGATTACTGCATCACATTCAGTCTGATTGTCGGTCAGCAGGTTTCCGGCATTACTATTATCGATATGGTAAGGATCACCTGTAGCTGTAATAAAAATGAGTGATGTCTCATTGGTTACAAACTTCATGGTTACAGAAAATTCACGCTCATAAACTCCGTTGATCCTGTTCATTGAAGTGGTCATTTTGCTTAATACCTGTGCAACAGTAGGAGTAGCAAGGCCGGTAGCAGCCTGGGCGTAATCAACATCGCAGGCCAAAGCAAGGCGGTAGGTGCGCAACTGGCTGCCATTTATTGTTTTTAAAGCTATTCTGGGTAGCCCTTTCTGCTGAATGTCCATAGGCTCTCCGGCAGGTCCGTGCTCATCGAAACTGTGTACCAGGCATTTCATCCTGTCGGAGAATGACCTGGTTTCATCTTTTTTATAATGCACCATATAATATCCGTCGTGATAATTATCGAACGGATCTATGAAGGAAGTATTATTGCCGTCGAAAATCATGGCATGAAAACCATACAAGGTAAAATCCAGTTTTACAGTAACTGTATGATTGCTCACTGATTCTCCGGTAAATGTTTTAATATCCGGGAACTGGCTGGCCAGCTGATCAGGCATCATGGGAGTCTGCCATACTTTAAAATCCCTGGTGGAACCATCGGGCATGGGCAATGTAATTATGATACCTTCAGAAGGATTGGTGGAAAGTGAAAACAGCTGTAGTTTCAGAGTTGCCTCATCAACAGTATAAACCTGGTAGCTGAGCGGGTGCATGAGTTGCAGGTTTTGGGGGGCAGCATCTGCATTCGTCAAGTGCCATAAATTAGCGGCAGGCGATAGCAAAGGGCAAAACAGTGCGAGGCTTAAACAAATTTTTGTAATAGATAGTTTCATACTTATAATGATTGATATTCGTAATGATTTGTTATGTACAGCAATTCCGTTCAAAAGATTAAAACAGAGCTTGCAAATTAGTATATTCTTTTTACAAATAAGCTGCAATTTTAGTGCCAATAATATAATTGGCGAATTTATTTGACAGAAATGGCATAATGTTGGCTGAAATTATTTGGGTTAAAGCCGTAAAATCACAAAGGGAACAACCTGCTATTTTTCAGTCAAATGCCAAACCATATTTGACAAAACTAATTGCAAAACGGATATGTATTAATCCACAACTATCTTCTTAACAGTAACCTGATTTTTGTCATCAATGAGCTTTATTAGGTACACCCCACGTGCCCAGTAATTTACCGGCAGATCAAGTTCGCCAAATACTTTTCCCCTTATAAGCACCCTGCCAACTGCATCACATACCATATATTGCAATATGCCCTTATTGCCACAATAAATATGCAGGATACTGTGCACCGGTGACGGATATACCTGTATATTACTACCTGTGCTGATGTTATGGTAAACAGAAAAATCACTCAGATTAACATTAAAGAAAACATTGCGGGTACCTTTAACTTTAAACCTCGCAAATTCGATATTGGAAGCGGGATTGGGTACTATAATGGCTGCAGAGCCATTGTTTGGATAAGTGCCTACTTTGTATGGCCATGAGTATCCCGCATCGTCCGACATGAATATATCCACACTGTCGGCATTAATGGGGGTAGTATTGGTGCTGACTACATTCCATGTAATGGTTGTGGGTTCATTGCCTAAATACTCAATCCCGCCATAACCCTGGCTGGTAACTTTAAAACCACTCCCTGTATTGATCACATCAAGGTGTATGGAATCATCGGGTATCAGGAAGCTGCCATGTCCCTGATAAATATCCCTTACCGTCAGTCTAAAAGTAAGATAACGGGCTACATCCGGTACTTTTTCGCCCTGATTGCCCTCAATACCTGCATTACTCAGGCTGTCGGCCAGTACCATGTGCATAGTGGGGAATACCCTTACAGGTGATTTTACAGGAGTATAACTCCGGAATATAGGCCCGTAATAATGTGTGTTGGCAAAAGTCTGGCCTTCATCTCCCAGGTTCCATTGTTCCCAGCAATAGGTTACAGAAGTATCAGCAACTGAATCGATAGCCACAGGTGCAGTCAGCTCAAAAGGAGTGAGGTAGGGAATAGAATAAGATGCAGTAAATGCCGGCAGGCTTACGGGCTTGTTATTGGTTGGGGAATGCACCGCGCATGTATTGCCGGGGCCAACCATTGACTGACTTTGAATCTCAGCAAGGCTTTTGGCGTGAAAATAGGCATCGCTATGAGGTTGCAGGTTATCGGGTTTGCAAATGCCGCCATAAGCCATAATTGTGGAGCCGCTTCCTGGTTCATAAGCTGATTCAGGGATAATGTTACCCTGTACGCCGCAACTCCCGCTCAGGGCATCATTGAACGTATGTTCGGCGCCAAATTCATGGCCCATTTCGTGTGCCAGGTAATCAATATCAAAACCATCGCCCCATGGCTGAGGTTGGCCAGTAGCACTATGCGCTTTTAAACCGGCTGAACAGACACACCCAAGCCATGAATAACCCCCGGCCCCGGTCGTAAGTACATGGCCCAGATCATAATTGGCATTCCCGATTCTTTGATCGCATAAACCCTGGTTGGCAGAGTTGCAAAGTACAGCTTGATCGTTTATTGCTGCAAAAGTATCAGTGCCATTTACTCCTCCAGAGGGAGCATTGAATATCAGGGTATCTTCATTGGCAATGAGATTCATGGTTATCGAAAACTCACGTTCATATACACCGTTGACCCTGTTTAAGGAGGTTACCATTTTACTTAAAACCTGTGCTATTGATGGTGTGCTCAGGCCGGTTACAGCGCTGGCATACTGGTAATCGCAGGCCAGCGCCAGGCGGTATGTGCGCAGTTCATACCCATTGCTAACCCTCATAGCCACTTTATCTGTAACATCCATATCCTTGTTATGCCTGAAAGTAGGATCACTGGTTACACCGCAATGCGGTACGGATTCAGGACTCCGCGTTTCATCTTTTTTAAAATGTACCGCATAATACCCCGGCTGGTTATTCTCAACCGGATCGACCATAGAAATGTTGATGCCATCGAAAATAATTGCGTGGAACCCGTAAACGGTATAATCCAGTTTGGCAGTGATGTTGCGGTTGTCGGTTGCTTCAGCAGTGTATACGCTGATATCAGGATATTTCGCTGCCAGTTGTGGTGGAATCATGGAGGAGCGCCAAACTCTGAAATACCTGGTGGAACCATCGGCGAGCGGTAATTCTATGATCTGACCTTTAGCTGGTTCGGATGTCAGTGCAGATAGCTGTGATTTAAGCTCAGCCTCATTCAGTGAGTAAATTAGCGCATTGTGTGGCACGCATGGCCTGAGTTTAAGAGTTGCCCTAGCTTCATCGGCTCTTTGCCACCTGCTGCCTGCATGTAGTAATAAAGGAGCTGAACAAAAAAGGCATACAAATAAAAAGGTGCCCAACTGTTTCATTTTTATAGTTTTATAAGGTGTAATAAAGGTAAACTGAAAAAGCCACACAAAAAACACAAACACACCCTGAAAGATACAGATTTATCGGTCTGAAATAAAAAAATAGCGATGAATTTTTTCAAAATAAGTGATCTGATAAAACTCAGAGTTTGAGGGGGCGCATTTATAGCAGATATACATTCGCTTAAACCTGCTGAAAACAAGTGCCAACAAAAACAATTTTGATTTGAATGATTCGGAGTGATTTCAATTAGTCGGTTTGCGTTATTTTTGTACTAAATCAGCGTGTTTAAGCCACAACGTACTTAATTATGAAAAAATATTTATTTTTAACTTCTTGCCTATTATTGCTAGGTGCTCCTGCTTTATTCTCGCAGAAGTCGCATAATCAGAACAAATGCGGGATGGAAATTGTAAAGACAGCATTGATAGCTAAAGACCCATCATGGGCGCAACGCTTTGAAGACCAGCGTAACTCATTGCAGGGAATAGCTAATAGTTGGAAAAACCGGCAACAGTCGGAACGGATGGCAGGCAAAACAACTTCAGTACCAACTATACCAGTCATATTTCATGTGCTGGTTACTTATAATGAGTATATGATACTGGGTGGCAATGCAGGTATTGCCCGGCGCATTGATTCACAGATAGCTGTGCTGAATAGGGATTTCAACAGGCAGAATGCTGATTCTGTACTTATACCTACCAACTGGAAACCTTTATATGCCAATGTGGGTTTTCGTTTCGGGTTGGCGCATACCGATCCTAATGGCTTCGGAACTCCGGGATATGAAATCAATATTATACCTGATGCTCCTGGTGGTTTTTCAGGCGCCGGTGCCAGTTACAGTGATGCAAAGCATAGTATTACCGGCGGGTTTGATGCCTGGGATGTGAACAGATATATGAATGTATGGTGTATTAATCCAGTAGATGTTTCAGGTTTGCTGGGTGTAACAGTGGCCCGTTCGATTGCCACATCTCATAGTTATCCGCTCAACGAAATAGGCGTTTGTATACATTGGGAAACACTGGGCAAAAGGGTATCTGCCGCTGATTCCTTTATTCAGGGAACCACCGCTGGCGACTATTATGACCAGGGCCGTACCCTGACCCATGAAACAGGCCACTTTTTTGAAATCTGGCACACCTGGGGGGATGATAACGGCCGTTGCCCCTGGCAAATGCCCTTTAAAGATGATGGTCTTGCAGATACACCTCCTGAAGCAATGGCAAAATTTGATAATACACCCTATTCAATTTCCGGAGGAACTTATTATGATACGTGCCACTATGATGGGTCAATTGATACGCAGAAATCATTGGGTTGTCCCTGCCTTGATTATATGAATTATACCGATGATGTGGGTATGCATCTATTTACGCCCGACCAGGCGGCGGTAATGGATGCTATGGTGCTGACAGCTCCAAGCAGTGGATTGCCTGGCCTAAATGGTTCGGGAATAGAGGGTGAAAGCTATGGCCTGACACAAAACCCGGGATTACTCAACTGGTCTACCCGTACAGGTGTGGCACAACTGGAAGCTGAAAAAGGCTTGGCAATAGCTCCCAATCCATCAACTGGTATCATTAATATCAGTTTCAACAGCACCAAAGAGCAATTGACTGACATAAGTATATTGAATATGCTTGGGCAGGAAGTTGCCCATAAAAACACCTGGGGCAGCGGTTCAGACTATTATTCTATCGACTTATCGGGAATGAGTAAGGGTATTTACCTTGTTAGATGTAACTTTGTATCCGGAAGCATTACCCGGAAAATACTGTTACAATGATATTGAAGCCATTCAACCTTGCTGAAGTACTAAAGAATTCAGATTTAGATAAAGGCCTGCGGGCAATAGCCGAAAAAGTGCAAAGCAATGAACGCCTTACCGATGAGGAAGGCGTTTTGCTTTTTGAGAAAGGCGAGTTGGGCTTTGTAGGAGCCCTGGCCAACCTTGTTGCTGAAAGACTGCATGGCGGCAAGGTTTATTTCAACCGTAATTTTCATATTGAGCCTACCAATGTGTGCGTCTTTACCTGCAATTTCTGCTCATATTCGCGCCTGTACAAGCACCGGGATGATGGCTGGGAACTGGGCATGGAGCAGATGCTGGACATAGTGCGTAAATATGACGGGCAACCTGTAACAGAAGTACATATTGTGGGTGGCGTTCATCCGAAAATGAACCTGGATTTTTTCTGCGAACTGTTGAGTAAGATATGCGCTCACCGGCCCGATCTGCATATAAAAGGTTTTACGGCGGTAGAGCTGGATTATATGATACGCAAAGCAAAACTGAGTATTGAAGAGGGGATGAAGAAGCTCAGTGATGCCGGGCTGCAATCACTGCCCGGTGGTGGCGCTGAGATATTCCATCCGGATGTGCGGAACGAGATTTGTGCTGATAAAGTGGATGCCGATGGCTGGCTGCACATACACGAAACAGCCCATAACCTGGGTATGCATAGCAATGCCACCATGCTGTATGGCCATATTGAAAACTATGCCCACCGAATAGATCATATGAGCCGGCTGCGTGCCCTGCAGGATAAAACAGGAGGTTTTAATTGTTTTATACCACTCAAATTCAGGAATGGGGATAATGATATGTCGCATATTGCTGAATCAACCATTATTGAAGATCTGCGCCTGTATGCCATATCCCGTATTTTCATGGATAACTTCAGGAATCTGAAAGCTTACTGGCCAATGCTGGGCAGGCAGACTGCGCAGCTTACTCTATCTTTCGGTGTTAATGACTTGGATGGCACCATAGATGATACCACAAAAATATACTCAATGGCAGGGGCCGAAGAGCAGACACCTTCTCTCACCACAGAGCAGCTTTGCGAAATGATACTGGCTGTGGGCAGGATACCTGTGGAAAGGGACACGCTTTATAATGAGATTAAGGTATTCAATGAAGGTGTATTATTATAAAATTTAAATACCAAAGCAAATATTACCAACTTATAGCTATAATTTATTACTTTAGTATCCAAAATTGCGTTTATGAATTTTCAGTCTGTTAACCTCAGGCAGTATTGCTTTGTGGTATTTTTATTGGTTTCAACTGTTTTGTCGTTCAGTTCTTCTGCCCAGATAATCGGGGTTAATAATATTTGTGTAGCAGCCCCTACCTCATATACTATTGCCACACCTGGTGGCTACTGGAGCATGACTAATCCTGCCAGAGCATATATTGATCCTTATGGCGGAGTAGTAACAGCTATTAGTCCGGGATTGGATACGATTATATATAATTATTATGGAGTTATAACTATTAAACCCATTCTAATCCATCCTATACCGCAGCCTATCAGTGGCCTTTCTTCAGTTTGTAGTGGCGCGTCAATAACATTATCAGACGCAACATCGGGTGGTACATGGAGCAGCAGTAATCCGTCCATAGCCCCTGTAGGCGCTGGTAGCGGAATTGTAGCTGGTGTTTCATCTGGTTCAACAGTTATTTCTTATACATTGACTACTACAGGCTGTTATGTAACTGCCCCTGTTTATGTTTATCCATATCCAAGCCAGTTTATCGGATGCGATAATGCCGGGGTGGGTGACAGTCTTTCTTTTTATGGTGTTCACCCAACTGATGTCTTAACAACCGATCCGAGTGTAGCTATATTTGATCCGGTGAGTCTAAAAGTTATTGGTGTAGCTCCAGGAACAACACCAGTTTCGATAATTGATGGCTATTCAGGCTGTCCGACCGTTCAGCGGATAGTAACAATAACACCGGCAGCAATGATATACCCGATAACAGGAACTAACATCTTATGTGCCGGAAATACAGCTATGCAAAGTGATTCAATTTCTGGTGGCGTATGGACCAGCAGTGATCCTACAATCGCTTCCGTTTCTACATCTGGTCTTGTAACATCAGTATCAGGAGGTCTGGCGATAATAACTTATTCGGTTGGAGGGTATACCTGCAATGAACCATTTGCTGTAAATTCATTGCCATTGCCAATAACCGGGCCAACAGCTGTTTGTGCCAGTAATACAATAGCCTTGTATTCAGGTGCAGGTAGCTACAATTATGGAACATCGATTGATTACAGTGTATGGGATTATTCCAACCCAACCTTTATTGGGTCAACCTCGTATTATGGCGGAGGATATTTTACCAGCAGCGACAGCAGTATAGCTAATATTGTGATCAGTTATTGGCCGGCTACCGGATATATAAACGGATTGGCATCGGGCGCAGCTGTGATAACTTATACAAACAGTTATACTTCTTGTGCCGTAACATATCCGTTCACAGTTAACGACAATCCTTTACCTATTACCGGTCTTGATTATTTTCATTGTATAGGAGGTGGTACTACACTGTATTCAGATGCTACACCAGGTGGGACATGGACATCAAGTAATACGTTTATTGCAACAATTGGATCAACTTCAGGCATACTGACCACTGGTTATCCTGGTACTATTGATATTACGTATACATTACCTGATGGTTGCCTTACCAGCCGGACAGTTACCAATATACTGCCTGTTACTCCTGTAACCGGAGCAAATCCGATATGCCCCGGAGCTAATGATACATTGAGCTGGTTCCCTGGTTGCACATGGACCAGCAGTAATCCGGCAATAGCCACAATAGGAGCTGCAACCGGGTATTTAACCGGTGTTTCTTCGGGTGTTGCAGTTATTAATGCCACAATGGGTACGGGGTGCAATATAGCCCGGTATGTAACCATAAACCCCGTTCCTGGGGCTATTGGCGGCTCATCGGTAGTTTGTGCAGGCGATGTAGTAAGCTTATCTTCATTAACAGCCGGTACCTGGTATTCTCTTGATACTACTGTTGCCACTGCTGATGCTTTGTCAGGTATTGTCAGTGGTGTTTCTCCGGGTGTTGCCCCAATTGTGTTCACCAATGGTTTCGGGTGCACCACAACAAAAATGGTAACTGTTGACCTTACTCCTGTTACCGGACCTCTTACCGGCCCCGATATGGTTTGCCAGGGATCTTTCATCACCCTGTCAGATACAGTAACAGGTGGTATTTTCAGCAGCAGTTTGCCTGGCGTTACCACTGTAAGCGGTACCGGTGTTGTAAGTGGAATTGCAGCAGGTGTTGCTACAATATCTTATTCTGTTTCTTCGATCTGTGCAACAGCTATAGCCACCCAGGTGGTAACTGTTAATGCATTGCCTGTTTCGGGTTCTTTAACAGGTCCTTCAACTGTATGCCCGGGCGCAACAATTACATTATCTGGTTTTGATACCGGCGGTGTCTGGTCTTTATCCAATGTGCATGCCACCGGATCGGCTGAGCATATTACAGGCGCTTCTGCAGGCACAGATACTGTATACTATTCTGTTACCAACATCTGCGGTACTTCAGTATCTTCAAAAATTGTTACAATCAATCCGCTTCCGGTTGTTGCTCCTATTACAGGTGCATCAACAGTTTGTCTTGGCGCTTCAATTACTTTATCAGATGCAATTCCGGGTGGTAGCTGGTCAAGTACCAGCTATGCAAGCGTTTCAGGAGGCACTACAACCGGAGTATATGCCGGAACAGCTATTATCAGTTATACTTCTGTTACGCCATGCGGTACTGTCGCGGCTACCAAAACCATTACCATTAATCCACTGCCATATGCCGGAGTCATTACAGGCAGCGCCTATGTGTGCAGAGGTTCTTCAGTTGTCCTGATTGATAGTACAACAGGCGGAGTATGGAGCAGCAGCAATGGTAATGCCACAGTGTCAGGCGGAACAATATCTGGAATTACTACTGGTCTTGATACAATTGGCTATTCTGTTTCAAGCAGTTGCGGAACTGCAAATACAATACAGGTAATTTCGGTAAATCCACTACCGGTACAATATAATGTTACGGGTGGCGGAAGTTATTGCGCTGGTGGTGCCGGTGTTGATATCACCCTGAGTACAAGTCAGATATGGACCAGCTACATGGTTTACCGCGATAGTGTTTCTACCGGCGTTTCATTGGATGGAACTGGCGCTGCTCTTGATTTCGGGCCATTCACTACAGGCAAGTATACTATCGTGGCCACAGGAAGCACTACAGGTTGTGTAAATGGTATGACAGGTTTTGACACTGTTTATATTGCGCCTCCTGTTGTACCGGCAGTAACTATAACTGCGCATCCCGGAACTTATATTGGTGTTGGTTCGTATGATACGCTCACAGCCAATATTACAGGAGGAGGAACTTCACCCACTTATCAATGGTCTTTAAATGGCAGCGATATTTATGGCGCTACATCTTCTGTTTATTACAGCAACACATTTTTTTATGGCGATTCAGTTAAATGCTTTGTTACGAGCAGCGCTCAATGTGGTACTTCAAGTACCGGATCTATAGTTATTACTACTTATAGTTCGGGTGTGAAAAATGTAGGTACAACAAATGATATTCAGCTGTTCCCTAATCCGAATAAGGGAACCTTTACCTTCAACTGTTCAGCCGGAACAAATGACGAAATACAGATTGTCATCAATAACCTGACGGGTGAAAAAGTGATGGAATTATCAACCACAACAAACAGACTGACCAATATTAAACTGGATGCTCCTCCGGGAATCTATTTTTTAACTGCTATTTCATCAGCAGGCAAGTCAGTAATGAAGGTTTCTGTGGAATAGGGCTATTCCATTTTATTTGTTCAGACGGTAATGCTGAAACTTTGTTTTCAGCATTGCCTTGCCAATAACAGCTTCAACAATTGCAACTGTCAATGCGTTCCATCGGTATTGTGCAGTGCGCAAATGCTATTTGGCATCCTTCCCGATGATCCGGAAATCCAATCATGAAGACAGAAAACCTGAAAATTATTTTCCGGATTATAAAAAAATGATGATTTTTATAGTATGAAAACACATTTACTGATCATCCTGTTTTTGGTTCCGTTTATTGGCAGCTTTGGCCAGAACAAGCCATCTATAGAAGACTACGATAAAGCAATAGCATCCGACCCAAAAAATGCGGTGGCCTGGTACTACAGGAGTGTGCTTAAGAGCAACAAGGCGGACTATAGAGGAGCAATTGAAGATTGCAAAAAGGCACTGGAAATCAAGCCTGATTATTTCGAGGCTTTGTTTGCTGCCGGACTTGATTATGCCGATCTCAGAAATCCAGAAGAAGCGATCAGTTACTTTACCAAAGCGCTTAAAATTAATCCTAATTCCGCTACTACCTGGTACAACCGTGGTGTTAACCGGTCACTGATTAAAGACTATAAAAATGCTGAAAGTGATTTGACCAAGGCAATAGAATTAAACGGCAATTTTGCAGAAGCTTATGAGCAGAGGGCAGTTGCAAAGAACAGCTCAAAGGATTTTGCAGGCGCTCTTAAAGACTTTAATAAAGCATTGCAGTTAAAGCCAGCCTACCCTGATGCTCTTATTGGCAGGGCTGCAGCCTATACCAACATCCTTGATCATAAAAACGCTATAGCCGACTATACCAGCGCTATAAAATTAAGCCCCCGCAATGCTCAGATCTGGCTGAAAAGAGGCATGTCTAAAAGCTATATGAAAGATTATGAAGGATCTATCAGTGACCTGACTGAAGCCATTAAAATAAATCCTTTATTTATGGATGCCTATATCAACCGGGGGCTTGCAAAATTTGCTTTAAACCAGAATGGATGTTTGGACCTGAAAAAGGCCGCAGATGCAGGTAATCCGAATGGGCAGCGTTTTATGAAGCAGTATTGTAAATAATACTCCATGGATCGGATTGTAATACCATCCATGGAGCATTATCTTTTTCTTATCAGAGATTAGTTCTCCTCAACATCAATACCGTTTATGATCACAGCATCGATTGGTCTGTCTGAATGGCCGGTAGGAACAACTCCAATTGCGCTCACAACATCCATACCGCCCGTTACCTGACCAAAGACGGTGTGTTTGTCGTTAAGAAAATGATTGTCCCTCAGATTGATAAAGAACTGGCTTCCGTTTGTATTGCGTCCGGCATTGGCCATTGATATGGTACCTGCAGCATTGCTATTAGCAGGAGTGATCTCATCGTTGAATTTATACCCCGGACCACCAGTGCCCCAGTAAGCCATTTTTGAATCGTCCTTAGTAAGCGGGTCTCCACCCTGTATCATAAAATTACTGATTACACGGTGAAACTTCACCCCGTCATAAAATCCGGTTTTTGCAAGCTTGATAAAATTTTCGACAGTGGCAGGTGTACGGTCGCTGTAAAAATCAATTACAATGTCTCCCTTATTTGTTTTTAATGTGGCTTTCATTATGTTTTATATTATTTATAATTGTGAGTTTAAGTATTGGTAACTTAAATTTATTCTGATTACTGCAAAACTATATTTTTGTTGGTAATATTTTGAATTCCATTGGAATATTTATTGTGATAATGTTAATAACGTAAATATTTTGTTAATATAGCCAGTATAAATCCTGCATCTCTAAATTATTTGTCTGAACTTTTTATTGTGCTCCCCTAGGTGTATTTGCATTCCTGTACTGATGAACTGTAGCTTTAATAAAATTAAAGAAGGTGTAATCATTCATATTCCTGATCTGTTCGTACGTAGGCCTGTACCTTCTCATGTAATAGTGAAGACTATCACCTGTTAGTCCAGTAAATTTAGTTACTATGGACTCGTTAAAAGTTTTATCTACATATTTCTCTTTTTCGTAGGCGTCGTACTCTTCCTGGAAACGCCAGATTTCCCTGTTTTTATTGCTCAGCGCTGAAAAAGGCGAAGCGATCATATCGAAACCGGTAAGCTTCGGGAAATCGAGCTCATGGGCATAGAGATCATGATAACGAATGCTGTCACTTTTAAAATCATACCGGTTGCTACGGGCTACATCCATATCTTTAATTTCCGGAATTCCTTTCGAAACCAGGATCATAAAATAAGAAGGAATAAATCCATTCGGAATCCGCACCCTGACGAGTTTATATCCGGGCCTTCTGAATTCCAGTAGTTGTCCGCTGGTTGCAGCTATGCTGAAGGCACCTTTTGCATCAGTAGTTATCCGTTCAGATGTGTAAATATTCTCTATGCTCACATCAGAAAGTACATGCCTGTCTTCCATATCCCGCACTTCTCCCTTTATCGTTTGTCCATCGATAGGGCTGCATTTAAAAAAGAATAAAAAGAGTAGCAAAATGCGTGTGGCAGGCATAGTCGTGCTAAAATTACCTATAAAGTCTGTCCTGCTTCGGATATTTTTGTTAAAAAAATCCGTTTATGTATAATTCAGGCTGGTTTAACTTATCCATTGGTTTTATTAGCGGGTAATTGCCAAAGCAGGGCAGAGTTTAAAACCTGCATAAAATAGCACAGTTATACTTAGAACTGTTGTGTTTAATTGTTTCAAAATGCGTACGATTCAACAAACAAATAATAATTTGCCACCCTAAGTAGTCGAATTTTGTAAATGATTAAAATCAGCTATTGATTTTCATCAAAATAAATTCTAATTATATTTTTAATGTTATCTAAAATCATAAAAAATAAGCTTGAAAGAGCTTAATTTTATGGTGTCTTAATTGTATGATTAACGTATAACTCAAAATAATGAAAGCAGCTATCTACCAATATAACAGCACTGGCCTTGTTAAACATGCCAATAGTGATGCAATTAGTGAACCCGAGGCTCAATTATTACTTTGTTTCGGTGCAAAAAGCCTCCTTCAGGATGGCAAGGCATTCGAGATGGTCAGGCAGAAATTTCCTGGGGCAGATATTGCAATATGCTCCACTTCGGGCGAAATTTATAATACCGAAGTTTCAGATAATACCATTTCAATGGCTGCTATGCAGTTTTCAAAAACTCAATTAAAAACAGGATCAGTAAAAATAGAAGATTATGCCAACAGCTATGATGCAGGTGTTGGGCTGATCAGTAAATTCAACTCTGAGGGACTGAGCTATCTGCTGGTATTATCCGATGGCAGCAAGGTAAACGGCAGCGAACTGGTAAGAGGGCTGAATCATGCTGCCGGCAATACACTGCTTATTACCGGCGGGCTTGCCGGTGATGGCAGTAATTTTCATTCTACCCTTGTTGGCTTGAATGGAGTTCCGGTTCATGGGCTTATTGCAGGTATTGGATTTTATGGAAACAATATCCATGTAAATCACGGGTCGCAGGGCGGGTGGGAAATGTTTGGCCTTGAGAAAACGGTAACCCGTTCCATCAGCAATGTGCTTTACGAAATTGATGATAAAAATGCATTGGAATTGTATAAGAAATATCTGGGAAATGAAGCGGATTCTTTACCCGGATCAGCCCTTCTCTTCCCGCTGGCTGTTATTCTGCCAGACACAGGTGAGCAGGTGGTTCGTACTATCTTATCCATTAATGAAGAAGATGGCAGCATGACCTTCGCCGGCGATATTCCGCAGGGAGCACAGGTAAGGTTTATGAAGGCCAATTTCGATAAAATTACCAATGCCGCCTCAGGTGCTGCTTTGCAGTCGCTGGAGGGTGATACCTTGCAACCAAAGATTGCATACTTATCAGTTGTGTAGGCCGAAAACTCATATTACAGGCAAGGACAGACGAAGAGGTGGAAGCTGTAGATGAAGTTTTTAAGCACAAAACATTATTAACCGGTTTTTACTCTTATGGCGAGATTTCACCCTTGGTAAAGGGGAACCGATGTCAGTTGCATAACCAGACCCTTACTATAACATCTTTTCATGAAACTGAATAAGCTTTTAGAGAAACAACTTAAGAAATTCTTTCCCGGAGATTTATACGAGCAGGAAGAAGTGAAGCGGTTTATCAGCTGTGTCAACGATTCTTATAATGCCTACGAGAAAGACATTGAATTGTCTGATCATGCTTTTAAGATAACAGAAGAAGAATACCGGGATCTGAATCATAAACTGAAAGAAGAAATAGACCTTAAAGGCACGCTGATCAATAAGCTGAAGGAAGCAGTTTCGGAAATTGGTGAAAGCTCCCTGATGGAGAAAGATGATGAACATGAAATACTCAATATAGCTACCTACCTCAAAAAGCAGATTATAAGGCAGCGGGAGGCTGATAAAAAAATACAGGACCAGAAGCTGTTTTACGAAAATATTCTGAACCACATACCTGCCGACATAGCTGTGTTTAACAATGAACACAGGTATCTTTTCCTGAACCCCATAGCAATCACCAACCGGGAACTGAGAGAATGGATGATTGGAAAGAATGATGAGGAATATTGCATCTATAGAAACAGACCGCTCTCAATTGCAGAAGGTAGAAGAAAATTCTTTACTGAAGCAGTAGTTACCAAGAAACAGGTGGAATGGGAGGAGAAAAATACAGGTCAGGATGGAAGTATTATGTATAATCTCCGGAAAATGTTTCCTGTTTTCAATGAGGCAGGTCAGCTGGAAATGGTCATAGGCTATGGCATCAATATTACCGAGAGAAAAAAGATAGAAGAGCAGATAAGGCTGAGTGAGGCAAGGTACAAAGGAATTTTCGACAATAGTCTTGCGCTAATCTGCACCCATGATCTTAATGGTGTAATACTGGACATGAACAAGGCATCTGTTGATACCTTCGAATATACCAGGGAAGAGCTGTTGGGTTTGTCCCTGCAGCGATTGATACCTGAGGATAAACAGGCTGATTTTGAAACCAGCTATCTCAACGTAATAAGAGAACAGGGAAAGGCTGAGGGAATAATGGTTGCGCTTAATAAGCAAGGCAAAAAGATATACCTGCTTTACCACAACTATCTTGTATCAAACGATACGGAACAGCCGTATGTGATAGGTTTCTCTCAGGATATAACAGCGCGGTTTGATGCAGAAAGGGCCTTGAAAAAGAGTGAAGAAAAATACCGGGGCATTATCGCAAACATGAACCTGGGTTTGATGGAAACAGACAAATACCAGCGCATCATTTATGCCAATAACAGCTTCTGCGATATGAGCGGTTATGATCCGCCGGAATTAACAGGTGGTAATGCCGCAGAGTTATTCTGGAAAGATGACACATCGGTAAGTAATAGTGCTGTAATGAAAAGAAGGGAGCAGGGCATATCTGATGCGTATGAACTGAAAACCAGAAATAAAAAGGGCGAGGTAAAATGGTGGCTGATAAGTGGTGCTCCTTCCTTTGACGAGAAGGGGAAATTTTTCGGATCAATTGGTATTTACCTGGATATTACCAGGCAGAAGACCCTGGAACTAGAACTGAGGAAAGCAAAATCGGACGCTGAATTGTCGGCTCAGGCTAAAGAGATTTTCCTTGCCAATATCAGTCATGAGATCCGGACGCCGATGAATGCAATTCTGGGTATCGGAAGTTTGCTCAATAAAACCCATCTTGGTACACAGCAAAAATTCTACCTGAATATTATTAACAATGCAGCCAATAATTTGTTGGTCATTATTAATGACCTGCTCGATTTTTCAAAGATAGAAGCAGGAAAACTGTCCCTGGAGCATATTGGTATTGACCTTGAGGCAACAATCAGGAATGCCATACAGATACTCAATCACAAAGCTGAGGAAAAAGGACTTCTGTTAAGTTGCAGTTTTGCTAAGGGTATAGCGCCCGTGCTTATCGGTGATCCCTACCGTATCAATCAGGTTTTAATGAATTTCATGAGCAATTCGCTCAAATTTACAGAGAACGGTAAGGTAACGATATCGTGTGAACTGATATCCGAAGATGAAGAAAGCCAGGAAGTGGAATTCAAGATATCGGATACCGGCATAGGCATGAGTAAGGAATTTATGTCGAACCTTTTCGGCAAGTTCTCTCAGGAAGATGAAAGTATTACAAGGAAATTTGGCGGAACCGGCCTTGGTATGAGCATCAGCAAACAGCTGATCGAACTAATGGGTGGGTCTATAAAGGTGGAAAGCACTAAAAATGTTGGCACTACTATTTCCTTTAGTATCCGGTTTCCTAAAGGCAATCCGGAAGATCTGCCCGAGAAGCAAAGCAATACAATTGATGCATTGGTGCTGAAGGGCAAGCGGATATTGCTGGTTGAGGATAATGATATGAACCGGCTGCTGGCTACTACCATTCTCAGGCAATATGGCGCTGAGATAGAGAGGCAGAAAATGGCAGTTTGGCAATTGACATGATCAGCCGCAATAATTACGACCTGGTACTTATGGATGTGCAGATGCCGGTAAAAGATGGAATAGAAGCCACACGCTACATCCGCAGTAATATTGATAGTGGTATACCTATTATAGCGCTAACAGCAAATGCCTTCCGGAAAGAGGAAGAGCGTTGCCTGAGCGCCGGAATGAACGATTTTGTTTCAAAACCGTTTGAAGAATCTAAACTGGTACAGGTTGTAGCGCAATGGCTAGGACGGGAGACCAAACGTCTTATCCCTGCTATTTCAGGAAATGGAGAGATAAACCCTGATGACAAAAATTTGTTCGACCTTAAAAATATAATTTCTATCAGCCGGGGAAACGATGCGTTCGTGAGCAAAATGGTAAATACGTTTATTGAATTTATTCCGAAAACGGTGGACGATATGAGGGCTGCATATGAAAACAATGACTGGAAAACAATTGCAAAGCTGGTGCCCCAGATTAAACCATCATTGCTGAGTATGAATATCAGCTCGGTAGATGAGGATATCAGGTATCTGGAAGAGTTTAAAACCAGGAATCCGGATAAAGCCACTATGCTGAATCATCTCGACCATATCAGTGAAATTACCGGAGAAGTGGTGCGGCAACTTAAAACCCGGCGGTAAACAATTTGTCGATTTTCCTGACGGCAACTAATGCTGTGTTGTGTCTGGATTTTTGAAATCGATACCGGCATTTCCTCAGTCAGTAACTATTGATAAATTCCACTTAACCGAAAATTAATTTCATTATATTTGAAAGGTTGTAAATAAAGGTCATGAAAAAACTAGCGTTCTTAATTATTGTTGCTGCAATATTGGGGTTATATCCTGGTACCGCATTTAGTCAGAAGACTGCATCTGCTCACATGGGAAAGGTAACAGAAGCAGGTAATATCATTGAATTTACGCTCACTTCTGCAAAGCCCTTTATTTTTGGCAACAACAGGTATGTACTGCATATTGGCGATAAGGTTTTTTTTCGCAACCGGCAATCTTACGATGAGTCTACTCTGGAAGGCTCTCTGACTTTTATGATAGATAAGAGCGACTTTGATGCATTGGAAACCGGCAGGGGAATTTACCTGACCTATGGTTATGCAGATGAAAAAGAACAGGCGCTGGAGGAATTCTCAAAAAACAATTTCCCCACATGCTGGCCTTTAGGTAAATTCAGTAAAGACATTTTGACCAAATAATTTCAAACGAATACAATATTAGTTTTATGAAAATAATGTTACCCGGAATTTTTCTGGCCTTCGTTTTTATCTGTCTGGGTGGTATGTGGGCAAATGCCCAAACCCCTGATCCGGGTTTATTGGGTACGCATACTGTTATAAAGGCAGAATATAATCTGGGTGATACAGCTTATCTGCCACCTGCTGCAGCAATGTTCCCCAAAAAAATGGAAGTAATAGGCTCAGTGCATTATCCATCCGATTTGAGTACGGGACCATTCCCTGTAATTTTGTTTTTGCATGGCAGGCACTCTACTTGTTACAATCTCACTACATTAAACGATAACAGCAACTGGCCCTGCCCTTCCGGACAGGCTCCGATTACCAGTTATGAAGGGTATGATTACCTGGCCAAAACAATGGCAAGCCACGGTTATATAGTTATCTCAATTTCAGCAAATTCTATTAATGCAATTGATGGAGGTCTTTCCGACGCTGGTATGAATGCAAGGGGAGTGCTGGTGCAGCACCATTTTGACCTTTGGAAAGGATGGAGTACAACCGACACCTCAGGACCTTTTCATAGCCTGTTTGTGGGTAAACTGAATATGCAGAACATTGGCACCATGGGCCATTCGCGTGGTGGGGAGGGAGTTGTTTTTAATGCTGAGTATAATGCATCTCTTGGATCTCCTTATGGCATTAAAGCTGTATTCACCCTTGCGCCGGTTGATTTTTCCCGGCATGTGCTGCATGGCATACCACTTCTTGATCTGTCGCCCTATTGCGACGGTGATGTGAGTGACCTCCAGGGAGTTCACTTTTACGATGATGCAAGGTATTCAGACCCAACTGATGCTGCGCCCAAACATCATGTACTGATGATGGGTGCCGACCATGATTTATTCAATACAGTATGGACCCCCGGCTCTTATATTGCCGGCGGTTTTGATGACTGGTTATATAGTTACTCCAATACTGCACCCTGGTGCGGAGCAGGAGCTCCAGGTACAGGCCGTTTTGATACCACAGTGCAGAAGGCTGCGCTCAATGCCTATCTTCCGGCATTTTTCAGGGTGTATATCGGGCATGAAAACCAGTTTGCCCCCATTTTGTTTACAGACAGCATTGCCCCGCCTGCATCCTCTATGCTGGACACTGGCCAGGTGTATGTATCCTATCATGCCAGTAAATACAACCGGCTTGACCTGAACCGCACCGACAGTCTGAACCGGATGACAACCAATACGCTTACAGGCACCGTAACCGAAAGCGGCCTTGTGTCATCGCAGGTATGTGGCAACTATCTTATGGAACCCGATTGCGGTGTAACTACCAGTTCAGCCAAAAAACCACATAATGGAAGTACTGGTACCCTAGGTGTATCGATGATGGGTATGCAATGGAACGACAGTACAGATTACTACATGAATACTATTCCTCAGGCATACCAAAACATCTCGGCATATACGCATCTTAGTTTTCGCACATCAGTCAATTTTGCTTCGGTAGTTACATGGCCAAACCTGAATTTTACTGTTGAACTGATAGATTCCCTTGGCGATTCTTCCAGGCAGGTAGTGGCCAACTATACCAATGCATTATTCCGCCAGCCAGGTACACAGACCGGCGACTTGCCCAAATTAATGCTCAATACGGTTAAAATTCCTTTGAACAAATTCACAGGTATCAATATGGCCAAAGTAAGAAAGGTCAAGTTCCTGTTCAACAAATCAGCTACAGGCTCAATTTTCGTGAGTGATATTTCTTTCACAAATCCGGTGTGTGGCACTTTTACTACTAATTTCAAAGACAGTCTTGTTCATAATACCTACAAGGTGATATTTACCAATACCTCTGTTGCCGGCAATGGTGATTCTCTGCGGTATAGCTGGAATTTCGGTCAGCCGGGTTCGGGTGTTAATGACACCTCTTCACTTACAAACCCCATCCATATTTATTCGGCAACAGGTACTTATACCATTTGCCTCCACGTTATTTCCTATCAGAAGAACGATTTCATTTGTGTAGATTCAATTTGCAAGACTATTGTAATACCTGCACGTACAGGAGTGCCCGTTTATCAGCAACCACAGATCACTATATATCCTAACCCCGCGAAAAATTACCTGGTCATCAACGGAGCTGAGCCAGCTGATGTACTTACGCTGGTAAACCTTTATGGCCAGGTGGTATTCAAAACCGCAATTTCGGGTCAGAATATACCACTACCCGAAAGTCTGCCATCCGGAGTGTATTCAGCTGTTATTACTACCGGTTATGGTAAGGTGGTGAAGAAACTGGTAATTGAGCGGTAATTGAAATCAGTCACCCCCGGCTTTTTTTAATTCACTGTAATTTTAGTTGCCGGGTGCACTTCCCAGCAAGTTGCCCGCTCAATATTGGTGCCATTAGGGCTGTCGGCAAACGATACTGGTTTGTGCACCAGGTCGCAGAAAAGCCAGCCTTCTACGGTTATGTTATGTTTCATTAGCATTTTCTTCAGTTCCGCAGTAGTCGCTCCGTTAAATACATGTTTCCGCATTCTGGGTGTTACTTCCACCACTACGCGATATTTTTTATCTTTTTCGACTGAACTAACCACCAGTTCTATATGGGTGTCCTTATCTTTTTTGGCTTTGCAATTACAAGACTCAGGCCCTCCCTGTTTCACATTGATGCAATACCCTGAGATCCTTACTGCCGTTTTCTTCGGGAAGTTTTTTACTGCCTTTTTATTAGCCATCACACTGAGTGTATAACTGTTGTCGAAGGTCACCGGCATATCCGACCTGTTTTTGTAAGGATTGATTTCATACTCAACAGTACCGGGCCTAGCAGTGCCTTCCAGGCCGCATTCTATGTTGTCATCAAGTTTAATATGCTCCTGGCTGTAGCTGGAAAATGAAATCAGGGACAATAAAACAAGTAGCAGCTTCTTCATGATTTTTAAATTATGGTTCTAAGTTCGGTAATTTATTCGTCCCGCCACCTCATTTATGTATGATTAAATGATGGCTTTGCGTGCTTAATTTTATGGGATATACATATAGTACTACCAAATCGACATTATAAATCGGTATTGGTATTCTTTGCGGCCTTAAAAATGACATTTGCATATTGCGCCTTCGCGCCTTAGCGTGAGATTTTTTCATGCCGCTCTTTATAGTCTATTCGGTATAAACACAATTGCGCCTTGGCCTGAGACATTTAGTGTGCAATTTTGTCTATAGGAGTGTTTTCAGTCAGTATTTCCTAAATTAACACCTCCGTTTTTCATTTATTCCTTAGCTTTATACAAACATTCATATGGAAGCGCAGACATACAATTCTTTGATTCCCGGCGGTGGTTTTCTGATTCAGCAATCAACCCCTGAAAACACTTTTACTCCCGAAGATTTTAATGAGGAGCAGCACATGATCATTGAAATGTGCACTGAATTTCTGGAGAAGGAAGTACTCCCGCACCTGGTAGATATTGACTTGCAGAAAGATAACATTATGCCCGGTCTGGTGGAGAAAGCCGGAGCGCTAGGCCTGCTGGGAGCGGCTTTTCCGGAAGAGCTGGGCGGACTGGGCAAAGATTTTGTAACAGCAACATTGATTAATGAATGCCTTGGTGGCGGCCATTCTTTTGCTGTGGCTATGGCTGCCCATAATGGTATTGGCTCCTTGCCAATACTCTATTTTGGTACGGAGGAGCAGAAACAAAAATACATACCTAAACTGGCCAGTGGTGAAATGAAAGGAGCTTATGCGCTTACCGAACCCGGCAGCGGATCGGATGCGCTTGGTGCAAAAACCTCAGCCACCCTTAGTGCGGATGGCTCTACCTATGCACTTAACGGGCAGAAGATATGGATAACCAATGCTGGCTTTGCTGATGTATTCACCGTATTTGCAAAAGTAGGTGGCACTCAGTTCAGTGCATTTATTGTTGACCGTGGCACACCCGGCCTCACATTTGGTGAGGAAGAACACAAGATGGGTATTAAAGGTTCAAGCACACGTCAGTTGTTTTTTGAAAACTGTGTCATACCTAAAGATAACCTGCTGGGAGAATTGGGCAAAGGCCATATTATTGCGTTCAACATACTCAATATAGGCAGACTTAAGCTTTGTGCTGCCACAGTGGGAGGTGGCAAGCTGGCGCTGAAGACCACTATTAAATATGCCAAGACCCGTGAACAGTTCAAAGTACCAATTGCAAGTTTCGGGGCAATTCAATACAAGCTGGCAGAAACAGCAATCCGTTTGTTTGCTGCCGAGTCGGCACTGATCCGTACAGCCGACTGGATAGACCGCAAGGAGCATGAACTGCTGGATTCAGGCAGGCACGATGCCTTGCTGGGCGCTGCCGAGGAATATGCCATAGAGTGCGCCATGCTCAAGGTACTGGGCAGCGAGGCGCTCAACTATGCCGTAGATGAAGGTGTACAGGTGCATGGCGGTAATGGCTATAGCGATGAGTACAACATCAGCCGTGCCTACCGCGACAGCCGCATCAACCGCATATTCGAAGGCACCAACGAGATAAACAGGCTGCTGACCATGGATATGTACCTGAAGCGTGCTATGAAGGGCCGTATCAATATTATGGGCCCAGCAATGGCTGTGCAGAAGGAACTGATGAGCATTCCCGATTTCAGCACCGATGATACGCCGTTTGCAGCCGAACAGAAGGTGATAGACAACTTTAAGAAAGCCATTCTGATGTGTGCCGGTGGCGCAGCCCAGAAGCTGATGATGCAGCTGGAAAGCGAGCAGGAAATACTCATGAACCTGGCCGATATGGTTATAGATACCTTCCAGGCAGAGTGTGTGCTGCTGAGGGCCATGAAAATGAAGCAGTCAGGCAACGACAAGGCAACCATTGCCCTCGATATAGCACGCACATTTATCTACGATGCCGCCGACCGCATTAACCATGCCGGCAAAAACGCCATCAATTCATTTGCCGAAGGAGATGAACAGCGCATGATGCTGATGGGCCTGAAGCGCTTCACCAAGGCCGATAACTTCAATGCCAAGGATGCCCGCAGAAGGATAGCAGCGAGGTTGATTGATGCGGAAGCTTATTGTTTTTAGTTGGGGGTAGGTTCAGAAAGTTTGTTAGTGATACTTTTTATGTTGAAAGGGTGACTAACCATTCTGTTTCTGGTTTACTTACAACTAATTTTGTTTTGTTGGTAAGCGTCAGACATTTGATATTTAATTTATAATTAATATTA